>WRCL01000287.1 GCA_009783975.1 Micrococcales bacterium | reverse complement strand
CCTGCACGTGTGGGCGGTCGACGTCAACACCCGTGCGCTGGACCTGGCGGCGGCCAACGCCGGCGCGCTCGGGTTGGACAACGTCCGGGCGGTGACCGGCGACCAGGTGCCCGACGCGGTGCGGTTCACCACGGTGTGGTCCAACCCGCCAGTGCGGATCGGCAAACCCGCGTTGCACGAGCTGTTGCGCAGCTGGTTGCCCAGATTGGCTGACGACGGGACCGCGTGGTTGGTCGTCGCACGCAACCTTGGGGCGGACCCGTTGCACGACTGGCTCGCTGCGACATTTGGCCGGCCGGTGGACCGGGTCGGTTCAACCAAAGGATTCCGGGTGCTACGGGTCGGACCTTCGGGCGACGCACACCCGTAGGACGTCCGCACCGTAGAACCGGCAGTCGCGGGTGGTTCTTGCCGGTGCACGATCAGCAGTTTGGGTGAGGGCGCGCCGGTGGTGGGTGCGGCACGGACTTGTGCGCTAGTGTGCGGGTTCGTCGGTGAACTGACAGCGCCCGCTGTCAGGGGGGCACGTTCCCCGTCTTCTCGTGACCAAGGAGACACCAAATGAGACTTCGTCGTCTCACGCTCGCCGCCACCGTCGCCGTCGCCGTGGGCGTCGCCGGGCTGGCTGGCTGTTCCAGCATCGACAAGGACAACGACTCGACGGGAACTGCGGGGCGATGCACGCCGCTGCAGGCCGCGCGGCGCGCAGCCACCACCCCTGCGACCCCGACCCCGTCACCTGGCGCGACTGACCCGGTGACACCGGACAACACCCGGTACACCATCGGGGCGGCAGTGATCCTCTCGCACCCGGCTCTCGAGGCGGTCATCGCCGGGTTTGAGGAAGTCCTCACCGAGCAGGGCGTGAACTACAAGCTCATCACCGAGAACGCACAAGGTGACCAGGCGAACGCTTTGACCATCGCGTCGTCGTTTGCGTCGAACTCCAGCATCGACCTGATCTTGGCGGTCTCGACCCCGATCGCACAGGCCATGGCCAACGCCGAGAAGGACCGCCCGATCCTCTTCTCCGCTGTGACCGACCCGGTGGCCTCAGACCTGGTGCCTTCCTGGGACAAAGCTGGCGAGAACATCACCGGCACCTCTGACCTCAACCCTGACGCCAACCCGGTGTCACTGGTCTGCGAGGCGTTCCCCGGTGTGAAGACCATCGGTGTGCTGTACTCCTCGTCTGAGCCGAACTCTATCGCCCAGCTCGAGGCCTACCAGGCAGAAGCCAAGAAGGTCGGCGTGACGATCAAGCCCCAGGCCATCACCTCCGCCTCGGAGATCACCGCTGGGCTCGCAGCGCTGTCCGGCGTCGACGCGATCTTGATCCCCACCGACAACACCGTCGTCGCCTCGATCGACACAGTCATCGGGTTCGGCGAGGAGAACCAGATCCCCGTGTTCTGCGCTGACACGAGCACCGTGGAGCAGGGGACCGTCGCCACCCGCGGGCTGAGCTACCACGACCTTGGCCGTCGCACCGGTGAGATGGCTGTGGAGATCTTGCGCGACGGGACCCCGGTCAGCGCTATCGCTCCAGAAGCCACGAGCGCGCCGGACCTGGTGCTCAACCCTGAGGCTGCCAAGCGGTTCGGGCTCACGCTTCCCGCGGACCTGGTCGCCCAAGGCACCGTCGTGACAGGCTGACACGCATATCCCATGTTAGGAGCCGTCGACCAAGGTCTGATCACTGCCCTGCTCGCGCTGGGAGTGTTCCTCACCTTCCGCATCCTCAATTTTGCGGACCTCACGGTCGACGGCTCCTTCACGGCTGGGACCGCCACCACGGCGATCATGATCTTCAACGGTGTCCCGCCCATCATCGCGATGGTGGGCGGGGTCGCCGCTGGGGCTATGGCCGGGCTGGCGACAGGGGTGCTGCACACCAAGTTCCACATCGACCCATTGTTGGCATCGATCTTGGTGATGCTCGCGATGTACACCATCAACACGCGCATCATGTGGCAAGGCCATGACGGGATCCATCGTTCCAGCGTGGGTTTGTTGCGCCAGACGACGATCTTCACCGCCATGGTCGAGAACCGGGTGCGCGGCACATGGGTCTCGGTGACGTGCATCAGCATCGGTGTTGTCCTCGTCGCTGTTCTCGTGGTCTGGTTCTTGGCGACGAAGTTCGGTTTTGCCGTGATGACGACCGGGGACAACCCGGGCATGGCCGCCGCGATGGGCATCAACACGGCAATGACGAAAACCGTGACGTTGATGGTCTCCAACGGGCTGGTGGGGCTGTGCGGAGCTGTCACGGTCCAGTACGTCGGTGCGTCGACCATCGAAGACGGGCGGGGCATGATCTTGGTCGGGCTTGCCTCGGTGATCTTGGGCAACGCGATCTTCGGCACCCGGTACCTGTGGTTGGCGGCGATCGGCGTCATCGTCGGTGCGGTGCTGTACCGGGTCGCGATCTTCTGGGCGCTGAAGTGGGAGTTCATCGACAACGCTGACATGAAGCTGATGTCGGCGCTGCTCGTCGTGACCGCGTTGGTGCTCTCACAGTCCAAGAACGCCAACGCCCTGGTCACCAAGCTGTCGCCGTGGCGCCAACGCGCCGACATCCCCGAGCAGATGTCCGTGGTCCCCAACCCCTTCTCCCCCATGGCCGAGATGGACGCAGCCCACCAGGCATCGACAACACCGCCGCGCAAGGGCGCCAGCGCCAAGAGCGGGACGGACCGGCTCCTGGGAGACAGGGAAATACGTTGAAAACCATTCTCATGGTGGTGCTGCCGCTGGCGTTCTACGTCTGGTCCAGCATGAAGATGGCCAAGCTGTTCACCCACCTGGGGATCGATGGGTGGAAAGGCTGGGTCCCGTTCGTCACCCAGCTCGAGATGCTGAAGCTGGTCAGCCGGCCCGCGACCCAGCTAGCCTTGATCACGTTCGTCCCGGTGTACGGGTGGGTGGTGTACTACCGGCTGCTGGAAGACATGTGCACACACTGTGGCCAGCCCAAGCGCCTGGCCGGGCTGGGGTTCTTCCTGCCCCCTCTGTGGGCGCCGAAGATGGTGGCCGGCACCCAGGGGCGCCGCGACGAAACAAGCATGCTGCGCCTGACCGGCGTGTCCAAGACGTTCTACCCTGGGACGGCCAATGAGCGTGTGGCGCTACGTGGCATCGACCTGGAGCTGCAGACCGGCGACTTCGTCACGATCATCGGGTCCAACGGGGCGGGCAAGTCGACGCTGCTGAACATCATCGGCGGTTCGCTTCCAGTCGACCGTGGTGTCGTGCTCATCGACGGCAAAGACGTGACCAAGCAGCCCGCGCACCGTCGTGCTGCGCAGATCGCGCGGGTGTTCCAGGACCCGCAGGCCGGGACCGCCCCGCACCTGACGATCGAGCAGAACCTCGCGGTGGCGCTGAACCGCGGCCACCGCCAGACGTTGGGGCGCGGGCTGACCAAAGCCAAGCGCGCCGCGTTCGCCGAGCACCTGGCCACCTTGGAACAGGGCCTGGAGAACCGCATGAACCACCGGGTGGGGTTGCTGTCGGGCGGCCAGCGCCAAGCGTTGAGCCTGTTGATGGCAACCTTCACCCGCCCAGACCTGTTGCTGCTCGACGAGCACACCGCCGCCTTGGACCCCGAACGCGCCGAGCTGGTGCTGCGCCTGACGTCGATGATGATCGAGGACCACCACCTGACCGCTTTGATGGTCACCCACAACATGGACCACGCCCTGCGCATGGGCAACCGCCTGG
>WRCL01000286.1 GCA_009783975.1 Micrococcales bacterium | reverse complement strand
CCGGGTTCTTCTCTTTCAGCGCGGCGGCGATGCCCATGAGCGTCCCGGACGTGCCCAGCGACGAGACGAAGTGTGTGACCTGCCCGTCTGTCTGCTCCCAGATCTCTTCACCAGTCGTGCTGTAGTGCGCGATCTTGTTGTAGACGTTGGAGAACTGGTTGGGGTTAAAGTACTTGCCGGGGTCTTCTGCAACCATCTGACGCACTTTCATGATCGCGCCGTCGGTCCCGAGCTCGGGGTCGGTCAGGATTACCCTCCCGCCGAACGCTGTGATCATCTTCTGGCGTTCCACGGACACGGCAGAGCTCATGACGATCTCCACCTTGTAGCCCCTGACCCGTCCGATCATCGCCAGAGCGATACCTGTGTTGCCCGACGTTGGCTCGAGGATAATTGTGTCGGGCGTCAGCCGACCTTCTTCTTCTGCCTGCTCGACCATCTTCTCGGCTATGCGGTCCTTGATGCTGCCGGTGGGGTTGAAACCTTCCAGCTTCGCGTAGAGCTGAACGTCGCCGTACGGGTTCATCCGGTTGATCCGCACCATGGGCGTGTGGCCGATGGTGTCCAAGATATTCCCGTGTCGCATGATCACTTCCTGTTGACTTCTTTGGCGCCACTCCACGGCCGCCGGCGCTGCCAGCACACCGGACTGCGCCGGTGCGCCATCTCTTCCTGACGCGGCTCGGTCATGGAGCCTACCCGCACAACGTCGCGACGACGGTGCGACAACCGACGAGCAGCAGCACCTTGGGGCTCGTGCACCTCGTCCGGACTGGGCCCGCGGCGGTCCGTGGAGAGGGTGCGACCGGTGTGTGGCACGCTGGTGAGGTGCGGTACCGGGAGTTCGACGAGCTGGTGGCTGAGGTGCTGGGCGAGGTCCAGGGCCCGGTGCAGGTGCGCACGTTGCACCTGGGGGCGTTGGGGGACAGGACCGCGGGACAGGCGCTGGCCGACGGGGTGGAACCGGCGGCGGTGTGGCACGCCCTGGCTGACGAGCTCGACATCGACGACGCGGCCCGGTGGGGCGGGCCGCACCACAACGCCCCGCGCCGTCCCCGGCCATGACCGGGCGCAGGGCCTGGCGGGCCGACCTACGTGACACTTTCGCGGCGACCATCACCACGGCCTTGGGGTTGGGGGTCGCGGTCGGTGTCGTCGACGGGTGGTCAGGCTTTGGGCGCTGGACGGTGCTGGGGATCGTCGGTGCGGCGGTCGCGGTGGGGGTGGGGGACCTGGTGCTCCAGCCGCTGCTGCGGCCGTTCGCCCGGGCTGGTGGGGTGCTCGGGGCGCTCGTGGTCGGGCTCGCGGCGCAGGTGGTCGTCGCGTTCGTCGCCTTGTGGGTCGCCGGGGTGCCGCGCAACGGCGGGTGGGAGACCCTCGTCGTGCTCGTCGTCGCCGGGGCCGTCATGGCCTCGGGCCGCTGGCTGGTCGGTTCGCACGACCGGGACTACGTCGTGGGTGACATGGTCCGTCGTGCCCGTCGTCACGCGTCGCGCACAGGGCCGACGGCTGGGCCAGGTGGGGCCCAGCACGGGCTGCTGGTCGTCGTGCTCGACGGGATCGCGCGGCCTGTGCTGGACCAGGCGATCGACGCGGGCCTGGCCCCGCACGTGCAGCGGTGGTTGGACGACGGGTCGCACCAGCTCGTTTCGTGGTGGGCCCAGGCTCCCTCGTCCACCCCGGCGACCCAGGCGGGGTTGCTGCACGGCGCCGCCGGCCACATCCCTGGGTTCCGCTGGTGGGACCGCGACCAGGGCCGGCTCGTGGTGACCAACCACCCACGTGACGCGGCCGCGGTCGAGCAGGCGGTCTCCGACGGCGCCGGGCTGCTCGCCGGGGGAGGGACCGCGGTGTCGTTGATGTTCTCGGGTGACGCCGAGCGCAGCTTTATGGTGATGAGCCAGGGCGGACGGACCGGGCCGCGCAGCGGGTTCGGGCCCGGCGCCCCCTACCTGCGGTTTTTCGCCAGCCCTTTCCTGTTCGCCCGTGTGGTGACGCTGAGCGTCGGTGAGGTCGTCAAAGAGGTGTACCAGGCGTGGCGCCAACGTGTGAACGACGTGCGCCCACGGATCGCCCGCGGCGGGTGGCACCCGGTGCTGCGCGCGGTGACCAGCGTCATGGCACGCGACCTGAACACGTCGCTGGTCGCCGACGCGATGGTCCGCGGCGACCCGGTCATCATGGTCGACTACGTCGACTACGACGTCGTCGCGCACTTCTCGGGCCCCACCCGGCCTGAGGCGCTGCGGTGCGTCGAAGGGCTCGACGGGGTGCTGGCGACGCTGAGCACCGTCGCGCAGGTGGCCCGGCGCCGGTACTCCATCGTCGTGTGCTCTGACCATGGCCAGGCGCTGGGCCCGACGTTCGAGCAGGTCGAGGGCCGTGGTCTGCTCGACGTCGTGCGTGAGCTCATGGCCGCGCCCGGAGCCCGGGGGTTCGCGTCGGTCACCGACGAGGACTGGGGGCCGGTCAACGCCTTGCTCGCGGGGTTCCGCCGTCCCAGCCGACGTCTGGGCCGGTGGCAGGTGCCCGCCGAACCACCAGACGACCGGTTGCCCGAGGTCGTCGTGGGAGCCTCAGGCAACCTCGCCGGGGTCTGGTTCCCCCAGCACCCACGCCGGATGACCCTCGACGAGCTCGAAGAGGCCTGGCCAGGGCTCGTGGCTGGGTTGGCTGCCCGGCCAGGGGTCGGGGCTGTCGTCGTCGACAGCGCACGGGGGCTGCTCGCCGTGGGGGCCGGTGGTGTGGTCGCCCTCGAACGCGGCGGGCACGTCGACGGCGACGACCCGCTGGCTGCGCTGGGACCACGTGCCGCGCCCGACCTCGCCCGGCTCGGACGGCTGCCGCACGCCGGTGACCTCGTCGTCGTCTCGGCGGTCTCGGCCCGTGGGGGTGTGCACGCCTTCGAAGACCAAGTTGGGTCGCACGGGGGTCTGGGCGGTGACCAGAACGAGGCGTTCGTCGTGCACCCGACCGGGTGGAACATCGACGACGACTTGTGTGGCGACGTCGGTACCCAGCGCTGGCTTGTCGGCTCTGACGCCCTGGGTGCTCAGCTGCGCCGCTGGGCCGCCGATCTGGGCTTGCAGGACACCGGACCGACCAGGGACAGCCAGTGACACACACCACACAGCTCGTCGCGCACGACGTGGCGGCGCGTCGGGCCACAGGGACGTGGGTGACGTGGCTCGGCCACGCCAGCGTCGTGCTCGACCTTGACGGTACCCGGGTGCTCACCGACCCGTTGCTGCGCCGCCACGCTGGTGTGCTGCGTCGCCGCGGTGCCGCGCCCGCACCGCACCTGTGGTCCGCGCCTGATGCTGTGCTCATCTCCCACCTGCACCACGACCATGCCGAGACTGGTTCGCTACGGATGGTGCCTGGGGCCCCGGTGGTCAGCGCCGAGGCGAACACCTCGTGGTTGCGCGACCACCAGGTGTCCGGTGCTGTTGGCCTCGGCGACGACCAGTGGTGGACCGTCCCAGGCTCGCACGTGCAGGTCCGCCTGGTCCCCGCGGTGCACGGCCACCGGCCGATGCCGCACCGGCCCAACGCTGCGACGGGGTTCGTCGTGCGCACACCCACGACGACTGTGTGGTTCGCCGGCGACACTGAGCGTTACCCGCAGATGGCCGACCTCGCGCAGATGGCCGGGGGGCCGGTCGACCTGGCGTTGGTCCCTGTGGGCGGCTGGGGCCCGCGGTTGTCTGGCGGGCACATGGACCCGGTGCAGGCAGCCCAGGCTGTGGCGGCGTGCGG
>WRCL01000285.1 GCA_009783975.1 Micrococcales bacterium | reverse complement strand
GGGCAGATCGTGTGGCGACCAGGACGCGATGCCTTGTGGCCTGGGCTGCACGGGTGCTCGGCAGGCCTCCGCCTCGTCCTGCGGCGCTCAGAAGTCGGTGAGCTGCCAGCGTTGGGGGGTGGCCACCGCACGGACGCGCGTGTCGTGGGGCTCTTGCGGGAGGGGGTGGACGGTCGCGTCGTACAGCTCAGGCTCGAAGACGATCCCCACGCTCATGGCGTCGGGGCGCAGCAGGGGCAGGACGCGGTCATACCACCCGGCCCCTTGCCCGATCCGGGCGCCGGTGGTGTCGATGGCCAGCGCGGGGACCAGGACGAGATCAGCTTCGGTGATGGTCTCGACCGGCAGTCCCGGGCCGGGGGGTTCGGGGGGACGGCCCGGGGCGCGGATGACAAGCTCGTCGTCGGGTTGGTAGACCGCCCACTGGCGGGCGAGACGTTCACCGAGCACAGGCAGCAGCACCCGGACCCCGGCGTGGCACAACGTGGTGAGCAGCTCGCCGGTCGGCGGTTCGCCAGGACGTGAAGCATAGGCGGCAACAGTCTTCGCCTCACGGACCTCACAGATGAGCCGGACGACATGTGCCAGCCCTGTGCCGGCATGTGCCAGCCGCTGTGCCGAACGGTGCCGGCGCGCGTCACGGACCGCGACACGGAACCGGTCCTTGTGGTCCCCGGGCTCGTCAGCTTCATGAGCGAGCGGGTACGGCTGGGCGTAAGGCACAGACACAGTCTTACGTGTATGTGCCATCAATGGGTAGAGGGACGCGTCCGCCAGCACCAGATCGCCCCACGAGCACCCCCGTCGTCCACAGCGCCCCGAGCAAGTCCTCGACCCGTTCCCCCAGTCCCGTCCCGAACATCGACGCAGGTCACCCCACAAGACACAAGGAACCGTCCCCCTGTCCTGTCCTCACTGTCCCCGATGTTCGGCGCAGCCGAACGAGCCCCCCTCACCACGCCGATGTTCGGCGCAGCCGGACGAGGCGTCCCAATCGAACACGCCAACCCCACCACGCCGATGTTCGGCGCAGCCGAACGAGCCCCCCTCACCGATGTTCGGCGCAGCCGGACGAGCCTCTCACCACGCCGATGTTCGGCGCAGCCGGACGAGGCGTCCAATAGACCCCACCCCCCACCTGGCCGGGCGATCCACGAGCGGGTCGGGGTGTCTGTCCGGCGCGCTGGCACCGGGCCTGGCGGGAGACCGGCGCAGCCGGTCGAGGGACTGCGCGCCGGACAGACACCCCGACCCGCGGACCCAACCCAGCACACCCCCCACGCCCAAAGCCCCAACAGTTCTAACAGTTCCAACAGAACCTACGGCACCAGCCGCAACGTCTGCTTCCCAGCACCCCGCACCGCATCAACCCCGAACGGCCAGGAATAATACCTGCCAGAGGCCCACGCCCCGAACTGGTCCGAGTAGTGCGAGCTGGCCGGGTGCCCCGACGTCCCGGCGAGGTTGACCCAGGTTGAGGCGTCCAGGTCGCCGAGGTCGACGACCATGCGCATCGACGGTGCGGTGACGACGGTGTAGCAGTTGCGGACGGTGGGTTCTTCTTCGGTGCCTGGTTCCCAGGTCGTGGCGTCGACCGACACCATGGAGCCACCCACAGGCCGTGAGCTGACGTTGACCAGCCGGCGCACAGGCCACGACGCGTCGCCGAGCACCGGGTGGGTGGGGGTGACGTGGTGCAAGGTGCCCCACTTCCAGGTGCTGGGGTCTGAGCCGAGCTGGGCGGTGAGCTCGGTGCGGGCCCGTGTCATCGCCCGCAGCAGGACTTCGTCGCGACCTTCGGTGACACGTGGGGTTGCCGCGTCGTCCCACCATGGTGAGTGCGGGTAGTCGACGATCTGGGCGATGAGCTCGACTGCGCGTGAGTCGCCGATGAGGCCGCCGGGGAGCTCGTCGGCGAACGTCTTGGCCAGGACGATCTTCCACACGGCGGCGAAGTACATCGCGGCTGGTGAGTCGGCGTCCATCTGCATGTCCCAGGTGCGCAGCAGCTCTTGGCCTGCTGCTTCCCAGCTGTCGTCGATCTCGATCTTCAGCAGGCTGTCGAGCAGCACCTCGGCGGCTGGCGAGTGTTTGTCCAAGGCGATGCGCTGCATGGCGGCGACGTCGAGCGGACCGTCGGCGAGCATGGTGGTCAGCAAGGTCCGGATCCGTTGCGAGCGGTACCCGTAGTCCCAGTCTCCGGGTAGGTCGACCCCTCCGACCTGCTGGTTCGCGGCGATGATGAACCCTTCGGCGGGGTCGAGCACATGCGGCAGGCCGGCGGGGTCCATCCAGCCTGTCCAGCTGGCGCCGTCTTCCCACCCGCGTCGCGGCCAGGTGCCGTCGGTGGGTGGGTCGGCCCCGACGACGACCTCGCGCACGGGGATCCGTCCGGCGGCCTGGTACCCGATATGCCCGTCGGTGGTGCCGAAGACGATGTTCACCGCTGGGGCGTGGAACGACGCGGCCGCGGCCTGGACGGCGTCGGCGTCCGACGCTGTGCTCAGTGCGAACAGTGCGTCGGCGGTCAGGCCGGGGGTGAGCCCGGCCCATGACAGGGCGACCTCGTAGCTTGTGCGGTTGGGCCGTGCGCTGTTGGTGTCGAGCACGTCGGAGACGACCGGACCGTGGCGGGTGGTCCGCACGGTCAGCGGCACCCGGTCGCCGCCGGCGACCTTGATGGTCTCGGTGCGCACGGCCATGGGTGTGCGTGTGCCGTCTGGGCCCAGGACGTCGTCACCGTCGACGCGTTCGGCGAACAGGTCGGTGACGTCAGCGCCCATGGCGGTCCACGTCCAGGCCAGGGAGGCGTTGTGCCCGATCATCACCCCGGGGAACCCGGCGGTGGAGAACCCTGACGCGTCGAACGGGCACTGCGGGGTGACCTTTGCGCAGCGCAGCCCGACCTGCGACCACACCCCGGGCTGGGAGACGGCCATGTGCAGGTCGGAGGCGAGCAGCGGACGCCCAGAGGTTGTGTGCTCCCCTGAGACCACCCATGAGTTCGACCCGACACCGGCCCCGTCGCCAAGGCCGTGGCCGACGGCCGCGAGCGCGTCAGCGGCCCCGTCCAGCGCGCCGGCGGCCGGTGGGACAGCCGGGCCGGCCACAGCCACCGGTGCCGGCAGAGGTTCGTTGACGATCGGGGTGTTGGTCTCACCTGGGTACGGCGGGAACAACGTGGCGACGGCGTCAGGGTCGTTGAGCTTGCGCAGGGCCTGGGTCCGGGCGAGCTCGTCAGCGTCGTTGCCGCGCAGGTCCCAGGCGATGGCTTTGAGCCAGACCAGGGAGTCCACGGGGTCCCACACCGCGGGGTCGTGCACGGGCAGGTGGATCTGGAGCAGGGGGTATTCCACGGCGATGTTGTTGACCGGCCGCTTGTACAGGTACGCGTTGACCCCTTCGGCGTACGCCTGGAGGTACCCCACGGTTGTGGGGCTGAGCAAGGTGAGCTCTTTCTCGGCGACCTTGCGCCAGCCCATCGTGCGCACGACCATGTCAGACTCGATGGCGCCGTCTTGGTCGCCGACGAGCGCGGCGAGGGTGCCTGAGGCCATGTGCCGGCGGTAGTCCATGAGGAAGAACCGGTCTTGGGCGTCGGTGTACCCCTGGGCGAAGAACAGGTCGTGGCTCGACGCGGCGGTGATCGTCGGCACGCCCCGGGCGTCGCGGACGACTGTCACCTCGTCGTCCAGGCCGGACACGGACAGCTGACCAGCGTGGGTGGGCAATGGTCGGCGCACTGTGACGACAGCTGTGATGCCGGT
>WRCL01000284.1 GCA_009783975.1 Micrococcales bacterium | reverse complement strand
CGGGCGCCTGGACCTGGCGGTCCGGTACGCCGACCAGGTCTTCTTGTTCGAGATCAAAACCGACGCCCAACCCTCCGGTTCCGCCCTGGCCCAGATCAACGACCGTGGTTACGCCGACAAGTATCGCGCCGAAGGAGTGCCCATCCACCTCGTCGGCGTCGAGTTCTCCCGTGACCAGCGCACTCTCACCCGCCTCGAGGTCCAGACCATCCCCGCCTGACGTGCCCGCGCGCTGTTTCGTCTGGAAACATGTTTTTCAACCTGAAACATATGTGTCGGAATCTGTACACGAATCGGCGGTTGAGGTCCGCGGCCCGGTGGTAGCCTCTGGCGCGTGTCGCTCTCACCAACCCGCGGAGCACCAGTCGAACCTGTGGAAGGGCGCTGGTCGATGTTCGAGATGACGCACGCCCTGCGCACGTTGAGCAAGGCAGGTGTCGGGATGGACGTTGCCACGACGACGTTGGACGAAGCCGGGGGAGAACCCGACGACGCTCTCGGTGCTGTGGCCCCTGGTCACGGAACCTGTGCGGGGCGCCGGCGCGATCGAGGGTCCGTGACCACAATGGCTGAACTGGGTGCTCGACGTCGCCGGGTTCCACGCCGATCACCTGCGCGAAGCGGCTCGGCGTGGGCTGATCCCCGCCGACGCGGCCTGCTGGCCAGGCCTGCAAGAGATCGCGGCCCGTCCAGGCAAGTCTGCCGCGGTGACCAAGGCCCGTTCCTTGCTGGCTGTCGTCGTCAGATACTCACTGCAGAAGAAGGCGAACCATGACGCGAAACCTCCGACTGGACGTGCGGCTCGTCGCCCATCACCAGCTGCCTGTCCCAGACAACCCGGAATACCTCAGAGGCTGGCTGGCTCACGCCCACGTGGTGCTCACCAAGGACGATCTCGACCAGGTTCCTTGGTGCACGCCGGAGGTTGTGCCATACCGGTTCGTCGAGCATGTCCGGTGCAGTGTCGCAGCGGCGTTGCCTGCACCCGAGCTCTCCCAGGTCGTCGTGGCAGGGGTTGAACGCGGGTGGTTGGACCGCTGTGAAGCGGTCGAGCTGGTGCTGGCAGCCTTGGACGGGGCTCGTCGGCCCAGTGACCGCAAGGCGTGGCTGGGCGCCTGGCTCGATGACCTGGGTGTCACCGACGCCGAGATCGTCGCCTGCGCCGACGCGCTGGTTCCTGTGCTGGCCAACGATCCAGGTGCAGTGCAGCGTCTGGCGCCGGTGCTGATCGCTCGCGTGGACGACGACCGGCTCGCCGATGTGGCGACCGTGGCCCTGGCAACCCCGACGAAGAAGGTGCTGCGGACGGTGCTGGAGGCGTTGGCGACACGCTCGCGCCCGTCAACCCAGACGGCGCAGGTGCTTGGTCCGCAGGTCATCGCCGTGGACGTCAGCAGTGACCGCCCCTCGGCCCGTGCCGTGCAGACCGTGCTGGACACCTGGGGCCTGTCCGGCGATGTCCCGCCAGAACCCACACAGGTCAAGGGTCTGTGGCAGCCGGTCCCGC
Source organism: Micrococcales bacterium (assembly GCA_009783975.1). Lineage (GTDB taxonomy): Bacteria > Actinomycetota > Actinomycetes > Actinomycetales > Cellulomonadaceae > Cellulomonas. The sequence goes on along the minus strand of WRCL01000284.1, from coordinate 2,264 downwards.
CGGTGTGGATCCCGCCGCGGTTCGACCACGGCGAAGACAGCGTCGAGGCGTTGGTCCTCGCCGCTGCTGAGCTGAGCGCCCGGCCTGGGATGCATATCGTCGACCTGGCGGTCGAGCGCTTCCTGGCCCTGGCCAACGCCGTCGCGCGTCGTGACCCGGACCTTGCCCGGTCCGCTCTGTCGGGCGTCTGTGACACCTCCGACGCCGGGCTCGCCCCGGTGGCGGGGTGGGTTCACGGTCGGCCGGGAGGGTACCTGGACAACAAGGCTCACAAGGTTCCCAGCTGTCGGCTGCGGGGACTTCTCGAAGCGCGGGAGGCTGCCGTGTTCCAGCGGCTCGGCCAGGTGCCGTGCTTGCTGTCCGAACCCAGCACAGTGGACCTGCAGATCGCCCCGCAGGACCTGCTCGACCGGCTGCAGGCGTACCACGATGCGGGCGCCAGCGCGTCGGAGTCTGACCTGCTCCTGGCTCTGACCAGGTTGGACGTCTCAGGCGCCGACCCCAGGCTCAGGCACACGCTGGATGGGCTCGCCGTCCCGGTGCTGCTCCAGTCGGGCAAGCCGGTGACGTTCACCGCTGGTCCCGCCGCGAGCCGGTACCTCGCCGACCCCGCCGTGGAACCTGCCGAGCTCACCACGTGGTGGCCTGGCCTGTACCAGTGGTCCGTGACCGTCTGGAAGGTGGAGAAGAAGGACGTCCCCGGGTCGCTGCGTGGTTTTCCGCCTCGGCTGACCATGCAGGGGGCAGACAGTGCGGTCTTCCCGACCTGGGGTGACACAGTCCTGGACGTGGACACGTACGAGTACAACCGGGGCCTTGGCCTGCAGATGCGCCGGGTTGCGAACCGTGCGGCACCGTTGGCGCCGCCCGCGGTGCTGGAGTTCTTGACTGCCGGCCGCACCGCGCATCCAGCGGCGGTGGCCGACACGGCCGCGGCGGTGGCCGAAGCGTGGGGACGGGGCCTGCTGCGGCCAGGAACACCAGGCGGCCGGTACGTCGACCTGGACACACCACCAGGTGGGCTGGCTGCGATGGCACGTCTGCTTGGCCAGGCCGCTGGCGAGGGTCTGCTGGCGGTGGTGTGGCAGGTCCTGGACGACCTGGCTGGGGTGGCCGCATCGGGGCAGCGCATCGCCACCGGAGCGTCCGAGGTGGTCGGGACCATCGCCACTTTGCTGCCCGAGGTCGTGCACGCTGTGGCCGAGGGCACGGCTGACCCAGCAGTGCTCACCATGCCAGGCACCCGGGCTGTCGCTGCTCGCAGCGGCACGTCGAAAGCGGTCACAACCGCGCGCGCGGTCGTTAGCGCAAGGCCGGACGCCCGTACACGAATCCGCGGCTGAAGGAGAACGAGCCAGTCGCGGTCTTGACCGGGCTCGAGTCTTCGGGCTCGCCGATCAATAACCAAGTCGTGTGCGCAGCCCGGGCACGCACATGACCAGGTTATAGATCGGCGAGCCCTTAGAGATGCCCTATAGAAACGGCCTTCTCCTCGCTTCAGCGCCAGGTGCTGCGGTCATAGGGGTTGACCAGACGCAGGCCGAGGTCGGCGAAGTCCTTGGTGTTGCGGGTGGCCAGGTCGGCGCGGTGCTGCGATGTGATGGCGGCGATCTGGGCGTCGTGGGTGCCGATGGTGCGGCCGCAACGTTGGCGGTCGGCGACAAACCGGGCGTAGAGGTCGGCCGCGGCAGTCCCGAACGGGAGGGTCACCGGTTCGAGGTCCGTCAGCAGCGCCGCCACCCGTGCGGCGTACTCCCGGGCTCGCCTGCCCGGCGGCATGAGCGCGACGCCGTAGGCGATCTCGGCCCGGGTGATGGCAGTCAGGTAGACCTGGTCGCGGGGCAGCGCGGCCAACCAGGCGGCGACGTCGGGGTGCCACTGCTGGCGAGGACGGACGAAGACCGAGGTGATATCGGTGTCGAGGACGATCATGTGCTTTTCTGTCGTCGTTCAGGCAGGTGTCTCGTCGGCGAAGAGCGACCCTCGAGGCCCGGTGTCGGGCAGGCGTTCGAGCACCATGTCGGGTATGTCGAGACCGGCGATGGACTCCTGGAAGCGCTCGACCGCCCAGACGAAGTCGTGCGGTTCGACGACCGGATCCTCCAGCGGGGTGGCCGTGAGGATGGCCCTGATCTCGGCCTCCATCGACCGGCCGTGCCGGGCCGCACGCTGCTGGATCCTCGACTTGACCGCCGGGTCGAGGTTCCGCACAGTGACGATGCTCGTCATCAGGGACCTCCTCGATCGGGGCTGACCTTGACCGT
>WRCL01000283.1 GCA_009783975.1 Micrococcales bacterium | reverse complement strand
GCCAGGCCCCCGAACGTCGCCGGGTGCGCCCCCAACGCCAACCCCAGCCGTGTGATCTCGGTCAGCCCGCGGGTGATCAACGTCGCCATCGTGTTGAACCCCAGGCCGCGGCCCTGGGCGATCCCCACAGCCAAGGCGATGACGTTCTTCACCGCCCCGCACAGCTCGACACCGACGACGTCAGCGTTGGTGTACGGGCGGAAGTACGACGACGCGCACGCCGCAGCGACCCGGTCCGCGGTGGCCAGGCTCGTGGCAGCCACGACTGTCGCGGTGGGCTGTCGCGTGGCGATCTCGTGGGCGAGGTTCGGCCCGGAGACCACAGCGACGCGTTCGTCGGGCACGACCAGGACCTGCGACAACAACTGGCTCATCCGCTGGTCGGTCGTCAGCTCGACACCTTTCATCAGCGAGACCACCACCGTCCGTGGTCCAAGAGTCCCGGCCAGGGGCGCGAGGACCGCGCGTGCCGACTGCGAGGGCAGCGCGACAGCGACGATCTGGGCCCCGTCGACGCAAGCGGCAAGATCAGCCTCACCGGTGACCGCCTCAGGCAGACGCACCCCAGGCAGGTACGCCTTGTTGGTGTGGCGCCGGGCGATCTGGGCGCACACCTTCGCGTCACGGCCCCACACCGACACCTGGCAGCCAGCGTCGGCGAGCACCGCGGCGAACGTCGTGCCCCAGCTGCCGGCACCGAGCACCGCAGCACGGGTCGGCCCGCTCACCGCGCGACCCTGGTCTTCGTACGGGGGTCCCACACGTCGTGCGGCGCCTGCTCGCCGCGGATCTGCGCGAGCTGGTCGGTGATCTGCGCCATGAGCCGCGTCGTCACCCCCTGGGCAGCCCCGGGGGTGCCACGTAGGTCGTCGATGTCCAGCGGCGGACCGGCGAGGACCTGGACAACCTTGCGCGGGACGACCTTGAGCACCTTGCCGCGCGGTGCCAGCACACGGTGCGCCCCCCACTGGGCCACAGGCACCAGCGGCGCCCCGGTGTCCAGCGCGAGGCGGGCGGTGCCGGTCTTGGCGAGCATGGGCCACATGTCCTCGTCGCCGGTGAGCGTGCCCTCAGGGCACACGAAGACGCACTCACCACGGGCCAGCGCGGCAGCGGCGGCGTCCAGCGACCGCACCCCCGCCGCGGTGCCCCGGTGCACCGGGATCGCCTCGATCCCGCGCAGCACGTGGCCGAGCACCGGCACGCCGAACAGCGAGTGCTTGGCCATGATCCGCGGCGCGAAACCGTTGTCCCACAAGAAGTGCGCGAGCGTCAGAGGGTCGAAGTTCGTCACATGGTTCGCCGCGACGATGAACCCACGGTCGGTCGGCAGGTGCTGCGCACCAGACCACTGCGTACGTGTGACCGCCCGCAACGCCGGCCGCACGATGTGGGCGGCCGTGCGGAACGTCCGGTTGGACCGCGCTGGCCGCGGACGCACAGGGGGCATGGCAGACGATCGTACCTGGCCGCGTGACCACCAACGTGCCACGCCGCACACGAGCACCTCACAGCACACGAAAAGCTCAGCCTGGAACTCGTCCCACGAGCTGAACCCTGAGCGTGGAACCGAAACCTGAGTGGGGAACATCAGGTTTCGGTTCCACGCTCAGGGTTCAGCTCGTGGGGCTCTCAGCTGGTCTCTCGTGAGAACTGGGCGCCCAGGGCGGCGAGCTTGTCGGTGAACCGTTCGTAGCCGCGGTCGATGAGGCTGATCCCCCGCACCGCCGACTGGCCTTTGGCCGCGAGCGCCGCGATGAGGTGGCTGAAACCTCCGCGCAGGTCAGGCACGACGATATCGGCCGCTGACAACGGGGTGGGGCCGAAGATCACCGCCGAGTGGTAGAAGTTGCGCTGGCCGAACCGGCACGCGTGGCCGCCCAGGCACTCGCGGTACAGCTGGATCGTCGCACCCATCGACTCCAGGGCCGAGACGAACCCGAACCGTTTCTCGTACACCGTCTCGTGGACGATCGACAGCCCCGTGGCCTGGGTCAGAGCGACGACGAGCGGCTGCTGCCAGTCGGTCATGAACCCGGGGTGGACGTCGGTCTCCAGGTGGATCGAGTGCAGGTCAGCCCCCGGGTGGAAGAAGCTGATGCCGTGGTCGTCGATGACGAACTCGCCGCCGACCTTGCGGAACGTGTTCAAGAACGTCGTCATGTCGGCCTGGCGCGCCCCACGCACGTACACGTCGCCTCCGGTGGCCAGCGCGGCCGACGCCCACGACGCTGCTTCGATCCGGTCGGGCAAGGCGGTGTGGGTGTACCCGACGAGGCGCTGGACCCCTTCGATACGGATGACCCGGTCGGTGTCGACCGAGATGATCGCACCCATCTTCTGCAGCACGTTGATGAGGTCAGCGATCTCCGGTTCGATCGCCGCGTTCGACAGCTCGGTGATCCCCTCGGCACGCACCGCGGTGAGCAGCAGCTGTTCGGTGGCACCGACGCTGGGGTACGGCAAGGCGATCTTCGTCCCGCGCAGCGGTTCAGGGGCTGACAGGCGGATCCCGCCTTCGGCCTTGTCGACCTCGGCACCGAACTGGCGCAAGATCTCCAGGTGGAAGTCGATCGGCCGTCCGCCGATCGCACACCCGCCCAGGTCAGGGATGAACGCCTCGCCCAGCCGGTGCAGCAGCGGCCCGCAGAACAAGATCGGGATCCGGCTGGCCCCGGCGAGGGTGTCGACGTCGGCGACCATCGGCGTGCGCACGTTGCACGGGTCAAGCTCGACGACGCCCGCCTCAGGGCAGTACCGCACATGGACCCCATGGAGCTCGAGCAGCTCGGAGACCACCTGGACGTCACGGATCTTCGGCACGTTGCGCAGCTCGCTGGGCCCTTCGCCCAGCAGCGCCGCGACCATCGCCTTGGACACGAAGTTCTTCGCACCGCGCACGGTGATCTCACCGTGCAGCGGGTTACCACCATCGACGTAGAGCATGTCGGCCATAATGCCATCGTCTCGTGCCCAAGCGCCGGGTGTGCCGCAATCGCCCGATATTCACCATCTGGGCCAGCGGGCTCAGCCGACGGCGCGCGCGGCGACGATGGGCTGGTTGGGCAGGTGCTTGGCGGGCAGGGTCCGCGGGCGCCACGGCTCACGGCCGGCCTCGAAAGCCGCGATCTCGGCCTCGTGCTGGAGGGTGAGGCTGATGTCGTCCAGACCCTCCAGCAGGCGCCAGCGCGTGTAGTCGTCGACGGTGAACGCCACGAGCACGTCGTCGCAGGTGATGGTGCGCGCGTCGAGGTCGACGGTCACCTGCGTGCCCGGGCGGGTCTCCAGGACCTTCCACAACAGCTCGACGTCCTCGTGGCTCACCTGCGCGGCGAGCAGGCCCTGCTTGCCGGCGTTGCCGCGGAAGATGTCGGCGAACCGCGGGGAGACCACGACACGGAACCCGTAGTCGTTCAGCGCCCACACCGCGTGCTCACGCGACGAACCGGTGCCGAAGTCCGGTCCGGCGACCAGGACGGTCCCACCGGCGTAGGCGGGTTGGTTGAGGACGAACGACGGGTCGTTGCGCCACGCGGCGAACAACGTGTCTTCGAACCCGGTGCGGGTGACGCGTTTGAGGTACACCGCGGGGATGATCTGGTCGGTGTCGACGTTGGAGCGCCGCAAGGGCACGCCCACACCTGTGTGCTGGGTGAACTTCTGCATGGGTCTTGAGCTCCTCAGGCCATCACACGACGGGCAGCGGGCTGCCGTCGAACGTCGACAGGTCGGTCCCTGCGGGCAGGTCCAGGTCAGCCACGCACGACAAGGTGCCG
>WRCL01000282.1 GCA_009783975.1 Micrococcales bacterium | reverse complement strand
TAGTGCTCGGCGAACGCCGCGGAGGCCAGGGTGCCAGCCTGGACGAATCCGTCAGCAGCCTGGAGGAACGCTGCGACTGCTTTGTCCCAGCGTTCGAGCACCGACAGCACCCGGGCTTTGGAGTCGGTGAGGTCGGCGACCTTCCACTGGACGAACTCGGCAGGGGTGGCATCACCAGGTGCGTCTGGCCTCGCCCAGGTCTGGATCGTCGCGTCGGGGCCTGGGGGGTTCGCCTTGACGATGGCGATGGCCTTGTCGATGTCTGACACTGCAGACCGTTTGCCGCGTCGAGCCTGGGTCAGTGCCCGGGCTTCGAGAACCCGGACCTGGGCACCAGCGTCGTGTTTCTTCACCAGGTCCCAGGCGTCGGAGAGGACCGAGAGCGACTCGTCGTACATCTCGACCTCGCGGAGCAAGGTCGCCATACCCACCAGGGCCCCAGCCGCCTGGCCCGGCTCGCCAGCTTCACGCCACAGCGCGGCAGCCTTCTCCCCCGTCGCCAACGCACCTGCGTACTCTTCGGCACCGACGAACCCTGCGACCAGGACGGCGCACGTCTCGGCGCGGTCCTGCGGTGGGACCTCAGCCTGCTCTTGTTCCTTGAGCACCTGCCACAACACCTCGACACCTTCGGTCGGGTGCCCGGTGACGACCAGGGCCCGGCCCAGGCTGTCGCGGATGTCGCGGGTCTCCAGGTCTGCCTGCTGGGCCTCGCGCAGGGCGTACCGCAGGCGGGTGAGCGACTCGTCGGGGCGACCAGCCCCCTCGGCCAGGGCTGAGGCGAGCATTGTCGCCTCGACCGCAGCCTGCGACGCCCCGTAGGAGGCATAGATCCGCGCGGCCTCGTCAGCGTCGGCCAGCCCGTCGGCACACCTGCCCACCGCCCCCATGATCTGGGCACGCTCGAACAGAACCCTCGCACGTTGTCCGTCAGGCAGGTCCATCGCCACGAGCCGGTCGACGACGTCGGCCACGTCCGACAGCTCTGCGCGGGACAGGTGGATGCTGGACAAGAAGAACAGGGCATATGCCAGGTGGTCCGGGTCCGGCGACAGGTCGTCGGTGTCGGCTTCCAGACGTGTGAGCGCAGACTGGGCCAAGGTGAGGACCTCGTCAAGGTCGCAGTCGTCACGGGCCGCCAGCACCTGCGCATAGGCAAGCTCGACGACGCCCATCGCATCGGGGCCGGTCATGGCCACCTCGGCGGCAAGCACAGACACCGCCTGCGCCGACTCCTCGCCGTGGAGCGCGAGCCCGAGCCGTTCTTCCAGGTCAGCCATGACGACACGTCCCTCGGCGCGCAGAGCCGCGACCCTGCGGGGCAGCAGCGCGCGGGCGTCGTCACACCTGTCCTGGGACACGTACGTGGAGATGAGCAGCTCTGTGGCCTGGGCCTCCTGCGCCGCGGTCAGCTCTGCGTCGAGGGCTGTCATCGCAGCCTGGACGACTGTGGTGGGGTGTGAGTGCGAGTACCGGTAGACCTCGGCCAGGTCCAGCCACCGCTGTGGTGTCGACGGCTGGGCCGGCGCTGGCGCTGGCGGCAAGAACACGTCGGAGGCGATGGGCACGTCGTACCGTTCGTCGAGCAACGCCCTGGTCGCGGCCGTACGCTGCGAGACGTACGTGTTGGCGTTCCGGGCGTCGAACGCCGCACCCAGCCGGTCGGCGGCCTGCCAGACCTGCGGCGCGAGCGTGGCGACCGTCCACGCCCCGTCGCGCTCGCCGAAGAACTGGTGCAGCGCAGGCACGCCAGCCCCGCGCACGACCTGCTCACCATGCCCGGCACGGGCGACAGCGTCGAGCACGACACCGACGGCCTTGAGCAACGCCAGCTGGCCAGCCTCGTCGAGGGCGTCATGGGCCAGCCACGCGATATGCCGCTCGACCATGGCCAGCCCACGGGCTTCGTTCCCCGTGATGGCGCAGAACACCATGTTGTCAGCGACGATCCTGGTGTTGTCCGGGTTGGTGCGGGCAAGGCGGTACGAGAGCATGTGCGCATCGAGGGCGTCTGAGGTCCGCCCCGCCCTGAGCATGGCGACCAGCGCACACCCGAGCGCTCTTTCAGGTTCGTCGCTGCAGGCATACCCGCCGTCGACGATCTCGTCGACGAGGCGCAGGCCATGGTCTTCGTCCCCCAGCTCCAGGGCGAACGCCGCCATGACAGAGCGCACACACGCGTCGCAGTGGCTGTGCTCGTCACGTGGCGTGGCGTGGACCTCGGCGCGCAGCTGTTCAGCCGTGGCGAGGTCACCTGTGGCCCACGCGTACTGGAACCGGGCGGTGACCACACCGCTCAGCCCCAGGCCGTTGCGGACGTAATATGCCTGCATATCGTCGAGCAACGCCTCGCACTGGGTCCGAGAAAATGCCGGAGAGTTCTTGATCGCGCTGGTGACCCACTTGAACTGCCACATGAGGTCTGAACCAGCTTCGTCGTCGAGGTCGTTGGGAAACTGACGAGGATCTGCGTCATGTTTTGCCAGGCACCAGGCAAAAGACGACAACAACGTGTCGGTGTCACCGGTGAAAACACTCGACTGTGTGAGGCGGAAACGCACCTCGTACTCTGCGCGTTCGTCACCAAGCTCGCGCGCCAGCGCCAGGGCCTGGTCGATCAACACCCGTTCGGCCGCCCCAGGCGGCATGTCGTCGATCTGGTCGAGCAGCTCACGGACCTGCTCGGGCAGGCGGTACTCACGTCGCACAGTCTGTTCCTTCTCCATGGGCGGACAGGTTCGCCGACAACGTCGTCAGTGCGACGAGGTCAGACAGGGCAGTGGTCATCAAGGCGCGGTCGCCAGCTGTGAGCGGGTAGCTGCCCGCAAGCTGGGACTGGACGTAGAGCAGCTGGACGCAACGGGAGAAGACCGCCTCGTCCGGGCAGGCGGCCAGGGACCGGATGAGCGGGTTCGCCCAGTTCAGGCACAGCCGCGTGGTGAACCCGGTCTCGGCGTAGGCGCTGCGGGACAACGCGAACGCGTCGACCTGGGCCAAGATCTGGGTCCACAACCCAGAGCTGCGGGCCGCCTCGGCCGCCCGTCCCCGGTCGATGTGGCGGAACACCTCGGGGTCGGCGACGAACATCGCCGGCACGTCCTGGGTGCCGATGACGCGGACGACCGCCTGGCACTGGCGCGGCGCCAAGACTGCCGTCGCGCGGTCTTCGAGCGCGACAGCACCGGTGCGGTCGCCCAGGTCGGGTGGGTCCAGGCGGTCAAGCTCGGCGAGCACGTCGACCTGCGTGACCACGACTGAGGGGTAGACGACCGGAAGCAGCTGGACCAGCTCGGTGTCGTAGACGAACCCGCCGTTGACCAGCGGAGAGTCCTTGCTCGCCAACGAGGCGACCTGGCGGAACTCGCCGAGCGTCGAGGCGTACCGGACCGTCGGGCTGGTCTTGACCAGGCGCTCCAGGCTCATCCGGCCCGCTGAGGTCTCGACGGTGAGCCAACCGAGGAAGATCGTCGCCATCTGCTCGTCGTACAAGACGAGCTGTTTGATCGCGTGCTCGTGGACTGCCAAGAACGCGCCGAACCGGTGCGGCTGGTGCACGGCCATGTCCATGAGCCACGCCCGGACACAGCTGCCGAGCTGTTCGCGGGTGTACTCCAAGGCAGCGTCCTCGACGAGGCGCTCACGGCTGGCCGTGGGTGACACACCTGTGGAGTCGACGACGGCCCGGACGAAGAACGCCCAGTCAGGCAAGATGTCGTCGACGCGCTCGTCGAGCAGCATCCGCGACAGGTACACCCGCGCAGACTGGTGGGCGTTCGGCG
>WRCL01000281.1 GCA_009783975.1 Micrococcales bacterium | reverse complement strand
CTGGACATGCTCGCCCCCTGGGAGAACCTCGCCGCCGTGGCGCGGGTGCTCGTGCCCGGCGGGGTGCTCGTGGTGTACGTCGCGACGACCACACAGCTGTCGCGCACCGCCGAGGACGTGCGCACCGACGGCCGGTACACCGAACCGTCGGCGTGGGAGCAGGTCGTGCGGGGATGGCACCTGGAGGGCCTGGCGGTGCGCCCAGACCACCGGATGGTCGCGCACACCGGGTTCTTGCTCACCACGCGGCGCCTGGCCGAGGGGACCACGGCGCCACTGCGCCGCCGCCGGCCCGCGAAAGGGTCGTACCCGGCCGACGAGGACTGGTCGGCCGACGACCTGGGTGAGCCGTCGGTCTCGTCGAAGAAGGTCCGTCGGGTCCGTCGAGCCTTGGCCTCTTCGACGGACGCCGACCCAGCTATCCTGGATGGGCACCCACAGCAGGGCTCGGCACAACCGGAGGGACGATGACCGACCCGGCGTACGCCCACCGCGAGCTGGTCGTGCTCGCAGCCAAGAACGAACGTCTCACCGCTGCGCTGGTCGCCGCCCGCGAGCAGATCGTCGAGCTCAAACGCCAGGTGGACGACCTGGCCAAACCCCCCGGCACGTACGCGACGTTCCTCGCCGCCCACGACGACGGCACCGTGGACATCATCGCCTCAGGCCGCAAGATGCGTGTCGCAGCGACCCCCGCGCTGGACGTCACCACCGTGCGCCCCGGCCAGGAGGTCATGCTCAACGAGGCCCTGACCGTCGTCGCTGTTGCTGGGTACGAGCAGGTCGGCGAGCTCGTCACAGTCTCTGAGCTGCTCGACGACGAACGGGCGTTGGTCGTCGGGCGCGGGGACGAACAACGCGTCGTGCGCTACGCCGGGCAGGTCACCGGCGTGCGGGTCGGCGACGCGTTGACCATCGACTCACGTTCGGGGTTCGTGTTCGAGGTGATCCCGCGCGCCGAGGTCCAAGACCTCGTCCTCGAAGAGGTCCCCGACGTGGACTACGAGGACATCGGAGGCCTGGGGGCCCAGATCGGCGCGATCCGCGACGCTGTCGAGCTGCCGTTCATCCACCCTGAGCTGTTCGCCGAGCACGGCCTGAAACCTCCCAAGGGCATCTTGCTGTACGGGCCGCCGGGGTGCGGCAAGACGCTCATCGCCAAAGCCGTCGCGCACTCGTTGGCCGCTGCGGCCCGCGCAAAGTGCGCCGATGACCCCGACGAACGCGCGTACTTCCTCAACGTCAAAGGCCCTGAGCTGTTGAACAAGTACGTGGGGGAGACCGAGCGTCACATACGCCTCATCTTCGCCCGCGCCCGCGAGAAAGCATCCGAAGGGCACCCGGTCGTCGTGTTCTTCGACGAGATGGAGTCGTTGTTCCGCACCCGGGGCACCGGGGTCTCCTCGGACGTGGAGACGACGATCGTCCCGCAGCTGCTCAGCGAGATCGACGGGGTCGAGCGCCTGGAGAACGTCATCGTCATCGGTGCGTCCAACCGTGAGGACATGATCGACCCGGCGATCTTGCGCCCCGGGCGCCTGGACGTGAAGATCAAGATCGAACGCCCCGACGCCGAGGGGGCCCGGGAGATCTTCTCCAAGTACCTCACCGCTGACCTGCCCATCCACCCCGACGACGTCGCCGAGCACGACGGTGACGTCACCGCGACCGTCGAGGCGATGATCGCCCGGGCTGTGGAGCGCATGTACGCCGAGTCCGACGAGAACCAATTCTTGGAGGTCACCTACGCCTCAGGTGACAAAGAGGTGCTGTACTTCAAGGACTTCAACTCTGGCGCGATGGTCCAGAACATCGTCGACCGTGCGAAGAAGTCCGCGATCAAAGACCTGCTCGAGACCGGCCAGCGCGGCATCCGCGTCGAGCACGTCATCAACGCCTGCGTCGAGGAGTTCCGCGAGAACGAGGACCTGCCCAACACCACCAACCCCGACGACTGGGCCCGCATCTCCGGCAAGAAAGGTGAACGCATCACCTTCGTCCGCACGATCGTCGGCGGCAAGAAAGGCTCGTCGTCCCGCCGCATCGAGAACGTCAGCACCGGCCCGTACCTGTGACGAGGAAATGGGGTCCGTGCCCGCCCCGGACCGTACGATCGCCAAGTGTTCCAGATTCGCCGACGGCGACCGTCGGCGACGACAGTGGCGGTTGGGGCAACCCAGCACCAGCATGGTTTTTCCATGTAGACGACGCCACTACCCGTGAGCTCTCCGTGGTCCCGTACGAAGAGTTCATCAACTCCTACCCCACGTGCGACGTCGCCGTTCGCAAATGACACGAACCCAAGTGCCAGTCAGGATCGTTGTTCGAGAACGGCTCGGTTGCTCTGCGGGTCGCGACGTGCGTGCAGCAGTGCTGTGACGTCGATGGACTTATCATCGACGGAGAACGCGACCACGTAGGGGAAGGGCACCAGCACGACGCGCCGCCAGCCAGGGACGTACTCGCGGGGCACCAGTGGGTTCTTCCTGATGTGTTGCAGGCTGTTGGCGTAGGAAAGGAAAAAACGCGCCGCAAGGGCAGGGTCGATCTCACGGTAGTAGTTGCGCGCATCGGCAAGGTCTGCAAGAACGCCCGGGTGGACCTTGAAGCGACGCTTCATGCGAAGAGCTGCCGCGCGGCTTCCAGGTGCTCGTCGAAAGACATCCCGAGCGTCGGGTCGGCTCTCATCTCGGCCAGCCTGCGTACGGCAAGGGCGTGCTGCTCGGCGTCAGGTGGTACGGCCTCCGGCTCGTCAAGGGTGTGCTCGATGTGGGCGATCAGCTCCAGGCGCTCGTCCACGCTCAGAGTCGCCACGGTCTCCAGGAGCTCGTTGCTGACCATGCCACCATGATAGAGCGTCCGCCGGACCAGCGAGGCGAGATGCACGCACCGCCGATTCGATCGAACGACGGGCCTTTCTTGTCGGCGGCAAGCTCCCACGCTGCCGCCTCGGTCGCGATGGGGCGGGTGAACCCACCAGCCCGGTGTTCATCAGGTCAGGCCAGGGCGTCGTTCACCTTCGTGACGAACTGGGCAGCGACCTGGTCGGCCCACAGGTCGAGCTTGGTGGTGAGGGTCGAGGTGATGACAGGGTCGATCTCGCGGAGCCAGACGCGCAGGTGCGATGTGCCGACGACGAGAATGTCCTCCTCCTGGTCTTTTCCGGGCTCGTTCACGAAGACGGGGTGTCGTTCTGTGCCCAGTCTCGACGTGACGATGATGGTGTTGTCGGTGGGGACGTACCCCTCGAGGACTTGCGGATCGTTCATGTGCTGGTGCTCAGGTGCGACGAAGACCTGTACGCCCAGGCGTTCGGGAAGGTCGTACGAGGCCAGTGCTGCGGTGAGACGCTCTTGGCACAGGCCAGCCACTCGCGCTGCGGCCTCGTGCAACGACGCGTCATGGGAATACGCAGCCATGATGGCAGCGGTGTCTGGGCGCTCGGGTCGGGTGAGGGACAGGTCGACGAGGTTGACCGTGTCGACCACCCGGTCGCGCAGGAACTGGGTGAACGGTGCGTACCGGTGGGCGTCGGCGGCTTCCAGGGTGTCGAGGTAGGTGTCGCGCTGGTCGGCGAACACCACCAGCGGCACGCCCAGCGGCCGTCGGTACACGAACACGCTCGCCACGGCGCGGGCGATCCTGCCGTTGCCGTCGGCGAACGGGTGGACGCACACGAACGCGTAGTGGGCGTACGCGGCCTGGACCACCGGGTGGGCTGCTGCGAACCGGGGGGAGGCCAGCTCGTCGACCAGCCGTGCCATCTCGGCGGGTGTGTCACCAGGGGGCGCGTAG
>WRCL01000280.1 GCA_009783975.1 Micrococcales bacterium | reverse complement strand
GGTGAGGGCGCTGTTCCCGGGCGCTTCCACGGGCGCGAACCGATTCGTCTCCCACTGGGGGCTGAGCGCTCCCCTCGGCTTCACCGTCTACCTCGTGCTGCTGTTCGGCATGACGATCTTCTTCGGGTTGTTCACGGTCAGCCCCAAAGACCTCGCCAAGCGGATGAAAGACGGTGGCGAGTACTTCGACAACGTCGCGCCGGGCCGCGCGACGACGTGGGTGCTGCGGCGCCACGTCGTCGGGCTGTCGGCGATGGCTGGCATCGTCTTGGTGCTGTTCACTGGTCTTCCGTTGGCGTTCATCGCACAGTTCCCGCACCTGCAGTACGTCCTCATGGCACCAGGCACGGTGATGATCTTGCTGGGTCTGCTGTGGACGTTGCGAGAAGAGATCGCCGACACGGTGCTCGGCACGAAGTACGACTTCACGTTCACGTCCCAGCCGAGCAAGGTGGCCGCATGATCCACTTCATCCCCGCCTGGTACAACCCTGAGCGCCGGTGGTACTCCACCGACAGCGTGTGGTTCGCCAGCGCCGCGCGGTCGGCGGCCGACGACACCGTCACCCAGCTGAGGGTTTTCCAGCAGGGCGACGAGGACGCTGGCCTCGTCGTGCTCAACTATGCCCCGTCGCTGCGGCGGTTCTTGCACACCCAGGACGTCTTCGACGTGCCGTACTGGTCGTTCTTCGACCAGGTCCAAGGGCTCGACGACGACTACACCCGGCCGGTGGACTTCTTGTCGTTGGAGTGGCCCGACGACGTCAGCTTCTACTACAACCCGTTCATCGTCACCGTGATGCAGCACGACGAGGTGTACGCGCGGGTGTACCTCGCACGTGAAGGCACGTTGCAGTCCATCCGGTACTACGGCTCGGGGATGCCCTCAGTCGAGCGGATCTTTGACGACAGAGGGTTTTTGTCTTCCGTCCTCATGCATGACGAGCAGGGCGTCCCGGTCACCCAGTTCTACCTGTCGCGCACCGGAGACGTGATCGTCAGCGAGGACGTGGCCTCCGGCGCGATCGATGTCGTCGCGAACACTGACGACCGGTTCGCCAGCGCGTCCTACGACAGCTGGGAAACCCTCATCGCCGAGTTCCTCACCGCGCACCTGCGCGAGCAGCGCCACGACCGCGCCACAGTCGTCCTCGCCGTCAGCGAGCAGCACAACGCCCTGGTCGCCTCGACGCTCGACGACCAGACCCTTGTGCTCTCACGTTCTCCGGCCCGACCCAGCACCGCGTCCGACGAGCTGCTCGCCCGGGCCGGTGCGGTCTTCAGCGACGTCGGCCAGTCCGGCGTCGACGCACCGGACCAGGAACAGTGGACGTACCTGCCTGAGCTGTCGGTCTACCCCTTGCAGCGACGCGCGACGTTCGGGGCGAGCACGAACGAGGCCAAGGTCTACATCGCCTTGTTCGTCGACAACATCACCACCGACGAGCTTGACTACGCGATCGCGGCGATGGCCGGCCAGCTCGTCGAGGACAACACCCGGCTGCTGGTGTGCACCTTCCGCTCCCAAGACCTGGACTACCTGCGCGACATCCGGCGCGTCGTCGCCGGGTACCAGCACCTCGACCTGGCGCTCGAGGCCGACGACGCCATCGCCGGGATCGTCGCCGACGTCGGGGCCACCGCCGAGGGCCCCGAAGAGAAGATCGCGCTCACCTTCGTCGACCGCGAGGCCGACCTCATCGCGACGATGGCCAAGTCCCGTGTGCTGGTCGACCTCGGGGCGACGGTGAGCTACCACCTGGCGACCGAAGCGGTCAACGCCGGTGTCCCCCAGGTCAACCGGTGCACGCAAGACCTGGTCACGCACCCGATCAACGGGTACACCATCGGCGAGGACGCCGAGCTCGCGAGCGCGGTGGACTACTTCTTGACCGGCCTGGAGCACTGGAACCAGTCGCTCGTGCAGTGCAGGGTGCTGCACGACCTGTTCCGTGCACAAGAGGTCCTGGGCCGGTGGGACCTGATCAAGGAGGTGGCGGCCTATGCGGGTCCTGCAGATCGGGCATGAGGACTGGTCTGCGTCGTGCCGTGTGCCAGACGGTGTCGAATGGTCTTTCGTCGACGTCGACGACGCGTCTGGGTTCGACCCCGAGCTCCTCGGGCACGTCGAGGTGACGTTGCTCGACGCGGTGTGCGACGTGGAGCGGCTCGACGCGATCGACGCCGTCGTCGCCCCGCACACGCTCGTCGTCGCCCAGTCGCTGCGGTTCGTGCTCGACGGCACCTACGAGCCGTTCTTCATGCGCAAAGCGGTCGTCTACACCAACATGACCGACCGCCAGCACGTGGCCGACACCCTGCCCCACCAGTACTTCGCCAAGCAGTTCGGCCAGAAGCTCGCCATCGGCAAGGCGCTCGTCTCGCCGCTGCACACCAGCGGGTCATGGTTCGAGGGGAACTCGTACCTCGCGACGAACGTCGACAACGATGCGTTCCGCCAGCTCGTCACGTGGAGGGAGAACATCGCGTACAGCTGCGACCACCCGCTCGAGCTGTGGCCTGAGTTCGTCATCGACCACCACTGCGAGGTCGAGCTTGGTGTCCAGCTCGTCAAGTCCGGCACCCCGGACACCATCGCGTTCCAGAAGCGGTTTTCCCAAGACGAGCTGGCACAGCCGGTCATCTTCGCCGAACCGACGAGCGGGTACCTGTCGTGCTCGGTCTTCGCCAAAGGCACCGGCGTGGTCAAGGTCGGGCCGGTCCACTACCGGCACTCACGAGCAGGGGCGGGCCAGTTCCTGCCCGGCGGGCAGCGGATCGTCGACGGCCGACGAGAAGAGCTGTTCGTCTACTTCCACCCCGGCAACCTCGCACCGCCGCTGAACATCTACTTCTCCGGCTACCGTCCCGCCGAGGGGTTCGAAGGCTACTTCATGATGGAGGCCCTGGGCCACCCCTTCTTGCTGGTGACCGACCCGCGGCTTGAAGGGGGCCGTTTCTACATCGGCAGCGACGAGCTCGAAGGCACGTTGCTGCGCGTGATTCAGCAACATATCGCCTACCTGGGGTTCGCCGAGCAGGACGTGATCTTCTCAGGCCTGTCGATGGGGTCGTTCGGCGCCTTGTACTACGGCGCGCAGCTCAACCCCCTGGCGATCATCGCCGGCAAACCCATCGTCGACCTGGGCCACGTCGCAGAACGCGGCCGGCTGGTGCGCCCCGACGATTTCTTCACGGTCTTCGACATCGTGAACTTCTGGAACAGGACCGCCCACGACGGCGCCGAGCCCAGCGTCGAGGCCTTCACCGGCGATCTCATCGACCGGTGGAACGGCGACCCGGGGTTCGGTGCGACGAAGATCCTCATGTCGTACATGGAGCAGGACGACTACGACGACCAGGCCTACTACACGCTGCTGAGCTCCCAGACCGGCAAACCGACGACGGTCATCGCCCGGGGGTACCAAGGCCGGCACAACGACGACAACACGTCGATCGTCACCTGGTTCGTCAACCAGTACAAACGCGTGATCGACGAGTACCAGGAGGCGCGCGGTGGCTGAGCACGTCCAGACCGTCAGCTGGGGCAGCCCGAACCCCGGCGCCTCGCTGTACGGCACAGCACTGACCATGCGGCCGTCCGGCGAGGTGCGCCTGGTCAACCGTCTCATGCCTGCCGGGACGACGATCCAGGAGTGGTACTCGTTCACCGACTACCAGTCGGTGCGGGATACCCCGGTCCTGCCGCTGCTTCATCACGGCAGGACCTATCGCATCGTTCCCCGGATCGTGTCCGTCCCGGAGGACACCTTCATCGTCGAGGTCCGGTACTTCGACCGC
>WRCL01000279.1 GCA_009783975.1 Micrococcales bacterium | reverse complement strand
CTTGGAGAACCAAGGTCTGCGGGCGACCAGCCACGGAGGTCACATCGCAGTGTTCGACGCGGTCCTGGCCCAGCTCGAACCACCCCTGGGCGCCAACCTGGGTCCCTTCCAACGCCTGCGCCGACGCCGCAACGCCCAGGAATATCCCGACTTCGCCGAACCCCCGCTGACCGTCACCGACCTGGTCGAAGACAGGGCGGTCGCGACAAGGCTGGTCGACTTGGCCGAACGCGTCCTCGACCAGATGCCCGTCTATTGACGGCGGGCCCACGACACCGTTCATGGGTCACAGGACCGTTCACAATAGTGAACGAAATGGTGAGAAGTGAACGAGGTCGTGGGGGCGCCGGACGTCACCAATGCCTACACCGGCAGCAGTCTCACAGTGCAGGGCTGGGTAGTGACCACAGCGACGAGATGGGTAACCCGTACAGCCGGTCGGCGTAGCGGTACCCGGTTGCGGCTGTGGACAGCACGAAGCCAGCGAGGAAACGTTGGCCGACCTTGTCGCGAAGGTGGCGCAGTCCGTTGAAGGAGTCGCCCTTGTAGGTGGTGGAGGCTTTGACCTCGATGCCGATGACGCGTCCGTCGGCCAGCTCGACCACCAGGTCGACCTCGGCACCGGTGCGTTCGCGGTAGTGGAACAGCTCGAACTCCTCGTCTGACCACGTGCGTTGCTTCAACAGCTCGGCAGCGACGAACGACTCCAGGTAGGCACCGAACGACTCGCTGTGGGCTGGTTGGCCCAGCTGGTGCACGGTCAGGCGGCTCAGGCGGGTGGCGAGCCCACTGTCCAGCAGCAGGCTCTTGTCCCGCTTGCCTTGGCGGCTGGACAGGTTCGTCGTCCATGCCGGGAGCGTCGTGGTCAAGCCGACCGCGTCGAACAGGTCGAGGTAGGTGGTCACGGTGCTGGCGGGAAGGTCAGCATGCTGGGCGAGCTTGGCTTTGACCAGCTCGGCGGACGGACGTGCGGCCAGCACCCGCAGCACTGCCAGAGCACGGCGAGGGTCGTACTGGCGGTTCAGCTCACCCAGGTCTTTGTGGACCAGTCCGTCGACATAGGCGTCGTGCCACAGCCGGCGTTGGCGTTCGCTGAGGTGCACGACGCTGGGAAAGCCCCCGACCGCCACCAGGTCGACATAGTCGTCACGTGTGACCTGGCTGGAGAAGGCCACCAGGTCGCTGTCGTGATGGTCGGCCAGGACCGCTGTCGTCGCACCGACGAAGTCGTCGCGCTGGTGCTGGCGTTCGCCCTGGCTCAGGCCGAACAAGGTGAGCCGTCCGACTCGTCCGACCAGGCTGTCGGCCAGTCCACGGACCCGTAGCAGCGACGCCGACCCGGTCAGGACGAAACGGCCTGGACGACGGTCGCGGTCGATGTCAGCTTTGAAGGCGAGCGTCAGCTCAGGTACCCGCTGGATCTCGTCGACCACCAGGACGCCGTCGGCCCCCTGGGTGACGAACCACTGCGGGTCGGCGACCGCCGCCGCGCGGGTCGGCTCGTCGTCCAGGCTCAGGCATGTCGCTGGCTGTCCGGTGACCAGCATGGCCGCCAGGGTGCTCTTGCCGACCTGGCGAGCCCCCTCGATGACCAACCCCGGAAACAGGTCCAGCTGTTCGCGTGCCAGGCTCAACGCATGCCGAGGAATCAGATCGCTCACCAGCCAAGACTGCCGCACGCAGCACCTGAGCGCAAGCCCGAGTTCGTTGAAACGCAGCCGTCAGTTCGTTGAAACGCAGCTGTCAGTTCGTTGGAACGCAGGCTTCCCTCCTGCCTGCAGTGGCCACCCGCAGGTGAGTATGAGATCGCCCTGTCCACGCTCAAGGCGTACTTCGACGCTGTCGGAGCCGAAGCGACCATCACCATCCGCGTCGGCGAGGTCGAGCACCGCGCCTCACTCGCAGAACTCCTCTGAGCAACGCGTCCCCATCCCTGCACCTGTGTCTCTGGCGGTCAGGTCCACAACCCACAGACTGGCACCGCCCACAGGCGGTCTCCCAGGGGGATCGTCTGGCGGCCTGAGTAGATGACGACCCCGGCTTTGAAACGTGTGCCTGCGGCGTCGCGGAGGCGTTCCAGGCCCCGGCGGTCGTGGCCGGTCGGGGTGGCGCTGGCCTTGACCTCGATGCCGACGATGTCGCCGGTGCGCGATTCGGCGACGAGGTCGACCTCGTCGCGTTCGGCGTGGTAGTGGTACAGGCGGAGGTCGTCTTCCCCAGCGTCGGCGTGTTTGACGATCTCCATCGCGACGAAGTTCTCCAGCGCCTTGCCTGTGATCTGGTCGTCGTGCCCGATACGGCGCTCAGCCGCACCCAGCAGGTGCACCAGCAGACCGGTGTCCACCAGGTGGAGCTTGGGGGCGTGGACCTCACGGGGAGCCAGGCCGGGGCGCCACGCGGGAAGACGCCGGACGACGAACGCCGTCTCCAGCAGCTCGATGTACGCCTTGACGGTCTTCTCGCTGATCCGCAGCCTGCTGGCCAGTGCGGCGTAGTTGACGATCCCCGCCGCCTGGGCAGCCAGGAGCCGCAGCAGGCGGGGCATCTCGTCCAGGCGCCTGGCGTCGGCGATGTCGCGAAGGTCGCGGTCGAGCGTGGTGTCCAGGTAGTTGGCGAACCACCGGTCACGGCGCCTGGCCTGCCTCGACATCGCTTCGGGGAACCCTCCTGCGGCGACCTGTGGTGCGTAGGAGTCCGGGCCGATGACAGCGTCGGCGACGGTTGGGGGCGCCCCGGGCAGCAGCGTGTCGAGGAATGACCCCCTGCGTCCGATCTCGGCCTGGGCAAGTGGCCACAAGGTGATGATCTCCATCCGCCCGGTCAGTGCGTCTTTGACCTTGCGGTTCGAGCGGACGTTGGACGAACCGGTGAGCAAGAACTGCCCAGGTGAGGTGTCGCGGTCAACAACGTCTTTGATCGCCAGCAGCAGGTCAGGTGCTCGCTGCACCTCGTCCAGGACGGCTGGGCGGGCCAGTCCTGCGACGAAGCCCGTCGGATCTGCCAGGGCAGCGTCTCGGGTGGCCTTGTCGTCGAGAGTCACCACCGGTGACAGGCCCGCACCCTGCGCGTACCGCGACACCAGGGTGCTCTTGCCCACCTGCCGCGCTCCCTGGACGAACACGACGCGGGTGTCGGTCATGGCTTCGGCGACCAGGGCTGTGGCCCAACGCTCGACGAGATCGATCCCCATGCGCACAAGCGTAGCAGCATGTGCGTAGATCCGGAATACGATCTGCGTAGATCCGGAACAGTCTCTGCACAGACCCGCTGCCACGACATCGGGACAGCCTCGCCACCGTTCGCCGCGAAGGTTACGGCGGCCTCGAGAAAGGCGACTGCCTCGCGAGCCCGGTGACGCAGGAGTGGCCACCCGCATGGGAGTACGAGATCGCCTTACTCACACAACTGCCCTAAAGTGTGAGCAAGGATCGTGCAGGTCACGGGAGGGCTGATGTCGCAGGCTCACACAGACGCTGCGCTCGCGGTTCCACCGACGGAGCACGAAGAGCACCACTGGGTGGTCGAGGACGGGACGGGCGCCAGCCGGACAGCACGCAACGCTGGGACCGGACCATACCGGTCGGTTGTCGTGCCGCCCATCGCCGGGTACCGCCCTGCCCTGCCAGGTGACCTGGCGGCAGACGTCGAGGAGGCCGCTGCAGCGCTGGCGTCGTTCGACGCGTACGCCAGGTCTGTGTTCGGATCAGGCAGCCCGGTGCTTGGCCCGATGGGTTCGGTGCTGCTGCGCACCGAGTCTGCCTCGTCGTCGCAGATCGAGAACCTCACCGTCAGCGCGCGCCAGCT
>WRCL01000278.1 GCA_009783975.1 Micrococcales bacterium | reverse complement strand
TCTGGGCGAACACCGCGAACGTGCCGAACCCCGGAACCGCCACCTGGTACTCGGTGCTCACCCCGATGAACGACACATCGGTGATGACCCCCGGGCCCAGGACGTTGTGGCCTGCGGGGACGTCCTGGCTGTCGGTGAGCAGGTGGATCTTTTCTGGCCGGACCCCCACGAGCACCGAGCCGGAGGTCCGCACCGAACGGTCGGCAGGGACGGCGAACGACGCCGCGCCGGCGTCGACGACGATGCAGTCACCATCAGTGCCGGTGACCGTCCCAGGCACGAGGTTCGACTGGCCGAGGAAGTTCGCGACGAACACGGTGCGCGGGCGTGAGTACAGCTCTTGCGGGACCCCGAGCTGTTCGATGCGCCCGTGGTTCATCACCGCGACCCAGTCGGCCATGGTCATGGCCTCTTCCTGGTCGTGGGTGACGTGGACGAACGTCAGCCCGACCTCTGTCTGGATCCGTTTGAGCTCGAGCTGCATCTGCTTGCGCAGCTTCATGTCCAAGGCGCCCAGCGGCTCGTCGAGCAGCAGCACCTGCGGGCGGTTGACCAGGGCCCGGGCCAGTGCGACCCGTTGGGCCTGCCCACCAGAGAGCTGGCTGGGTTTGCGCATGCCCAGGTGCTCGAGCTCGACGAGCTCGAGGGCCTCGGCGACCTTGGCGGCGAGCGCTGTGACCCGGCGGCGGCGCAGCCCGAACGCGACGTTCTCCGCGACGGTCAGGTGCGGGAAGAGCGCATAGCTCTGGAACACCGTGTTGACCGGCCGGCGGTGGGCACGCACACCGGTCATGTCCTGCCCGCCGATGACGATGCGCCCTGCGGTCGGCTGCTCCAGGCCGGCGACCATCCGCAGCGTCGTGGTCTTGCCGCACCCAGACGGACCGAGCAGGGCGACGAACTCGCCGGGTTCGACCCGCAGGTCGAGGTCGTCGACAGCGACGAACGAACCGAACTGCTTGCGGACCCCGGTGAGGTCGAGGGCAGGGGCCGCGATGGGCTCGGGCTCGCCGTCGTGGCGAGCGTGGACTGGGTAGGCAAGGGCTGTGTGGCCGGCGTCCGGAGCGACCACAGTGCCGCCACTCATCATTGCCTCCTAGGCACCCCCAGCACACGCGGGGGTGATGTCGTGCGCCCAGGCGGCACCGGTGGCTGCGGCCACCGGAGTCGTGGACTAGCCGGTCCGTCGGGTCAGGTCTGGTTCAGGGCGAGGAACTGCTCGGTGTACTTCGAGTATTCCTCCATGGAGAACCCGCGCACGAGCGGGCACGTTTTCAAGATCTCCTCGGTGGGGAAGATCAGTGGGTCGTCGACGAGGTCTGGGTCGATCTGCTCCATCGCCTCCTGTGCGCCATTGACAGGCGTGATGTACTGCACATAGGCGGCGACCGTCGCAGCGACGACGGGGTCGTAGTAGAAGTCGACGAGCTTCTGGGCCTCCTCGATCGCACCTGAGGGTTTGGGGACCATGAAGTGGTCGGCCCAGGTCGTCCCGCCCGCCTCAGGGATGGCGAACCCGAGGATCTCTTTTCCAGCGTCGTCGTTGACCTGGGCGACGTCGCCGCTGTACACCACCCCGACCCAGGCGTCGCCGTTGCTCAGGTGCTCCATGATGGCGTTGTCGGAGAGCTGGACGACCTGGCCGGACTTGATGTGCTTGTTGATGACGTCGAGCGCCGTGTTGAACTCGTCGTCGCCCCACGAGCTGGACGGGTCGGTTCCCTGTTCCCACATGACCAGGGAGACTGTCGTGACGAACTCGTTGAACAGCTCCACATGCCCATGGAACTTCGGGTCCCACATGTCGCTGATGGACTTGATACCTTCTGGGACCATCTCCTTGTTCCAGGCGATCCCGCCGTACCCCCCCTGCCAGGCGATCGTGTGCGTGCGGTCGACGTCGTAGGAGGCGCTGGCGAACATCGGCAGCAGGTTCTTGTTGACGTTCGGCATCACCTGGCGGTCGAAGGCCTGGGTGTACCCCTGGCGCACCCAGCGTTCGGCCATCCAGTCGTTGAGGCAGACCAGGTCGTAGCCACAGTCCTGGCCAGCAGCCAGGCGCCCGCGGACCTTGCCGAAGAACTCGTCGGTGTCACCGATGTCGGTCAGGTAGCTGACCTTGATACCGCTCTCTTTCTCGAACTGCTCGAGGGTGGGGTGCTTGGTGCCCACTGTGTCGATGTAGTAGTCCCAGTTGCCCCAGCGCAGGCGGCCGGCCTGCGACCCGGACCCCGTGCACGCGGCCAGCGCAGCGGCGCCGCCGGCGGCACCGAGGAGACCCAGGAACGCCCGGCGCGAGAGCCCCGCGGCAGCGGCTTTCTCGGCTATCTCGCGGAGCACAGGCTCAGGAATGGGGCGACGTCGCATCATGTTCCTCTCAGGGGCTCGTCTTCGTCGTTGAGGCGAGTGCAGGCACGGTCGAAACGTACCGAATGTCGGTCCCACGACACGCGCCCACCCCCCGGGTCTGATCGAGCGTCACCACCCCGTCAAGCGTGGAATCACGCGTGAACGGGACGAAGGTCCCAGGGTTTTGTGGCCCATCCGGCTGACACAGGCACTGAGGTTCACCCAACCCGCTTGCGCACAGTGGTGAGCGACGGGCACGATCCAGCGATGACCACCCCGGCACTGGACTCAACCGCCAAGGCGATCATCGAACAGCTCCAGGAAGACGGCCGGCGCTCCTACGCCGCGATAGGGCGGGCCGTCGGGCTGTCGGAGGCCGCTGTGCGCCAGCGTGTGCGGACCCTGACCGACGCCGGGGTCATGCAGATCGTCGCGGTGACCGACCCGCTCCAGGTCGGGTTCCCCCGCCAGGCGCTCATCGGGATCACCACCGACGGTGACACCCGGGTCGTCGCCGAGGCTCTGGCAGCCCTGGACGACGTGGGCTATGTCGTGAGCACCGCTGGGGGTTTCGACGTCCTTGTCGAGGTCGTGTGCGAAGACGACGAGCACCTGCTCGAGCTGCTCAGCTCACGGATCCGCGCCGTGCCCGGGGTACGCTCCACCGAGACGTTCGTCTACCTCAAGCTCCACAAGCAAAAATACGACTGGGGAACCCGATGACCCGCGACGACGCAGCCCGTGCCCACCTGTGGGGCCACTTCACCTCGATGTCCCTGTGGGCCGACAAGGTCCCCACGATGGCCCGGGGCGCTGGCCACCGGCTGTGGGACACCGACGGCAAGGAATACCTCGACGGCCTGGCCGGGCTGTTCGTCGTCCAGGTCGGGCACGGCAGGGCCGAGATCGCGGCCGCCGTGGCCAGGCAGGCCGAACAGCTCGCGTTCTTCCCGTTGTGGTCCTACGCGCACCCCATGGCCATCGACCTCGCTGAACGTCTGGCGTCCTACGCGCCGGGCCCGCTGAACCGGGTGTTCTTCACCACCGGCGGCGGTGAGGCCGTCGAGTCGGCGATGAAGCTCGCCAAGCAGTACTGGCTGCTGCGTGGGTACTCGCGCAAGACCAAGGTGCTCTCACGTGCCGTGGCCTACCACGGCACACCCCACGGGGCGTTGTCGCTCACCTCGCTGCCGTCGATCAAGTCGGTGTTCGAACCTCTGGTGCCTGGTGCGGTCAAGGTCCCGAACACGAACATCTACCGAGCAGACGAATCCTTGCGCACCGACCCCACAGCGTTTGGCCGCTGGGCCGCCGACCGCGTCGCCGAGGCGATCGAGGTCGAAGGCCCAGAGACCGTCGCGGCGCTGTTCGTCGAACCGGTGCAGAACGCTGGCGGGTGCTTCCCACCACCGCCGGGGTACTTCGAGCGTCTGCGCGAGATCTGCGACACCTACGACGTCCT
>WRCL01000277.1 GCA_009783975.1 Micrococcales bacterium | reverse complement strand
GGCCCAGCTGGGCGCCGTTGCCGTAACCAGCGTCCATGAGCGACACGTCATGGCTGGTGAACACCAGCTGCGCCTGGGCGGGGTTGCGCTGCGGGTCCTGGAACGTCGCGACGAGCTCACGCACCAGCAACGGGTGCACGCTGGCGTCGATCTCGTCGAACAGCACGGTGGCGCCGGTGCGCAACGCCTCGTCCACGACGAAGGCGTGGCACAGCATCGCGTTGGTCCCGTCGGACTCGGCCTCCCACGGCAGCTGGTGGTCGTGCCCGTTGGCGTGGTGCACGCCGAAGACGCGGTACACGTTGTCCGGGACTGGTGTGTCCTGACCGGTCACGGCGCGCAGGGCGTCGGCGGCGCGGGTCATGTCGGCACGTTCGGCGTCAGACAGGTGGTACCTGTCCACGGCGATCCCGGTCAGGCCCAGGTCGGCGGTGCGCAGCACCTGCCCAACGCGCTCGCAGCGCGCCGCGTCGTCGACCAGCGCCGCGACCACGTGCCCGAGGAACGACTCGTGACCCCGGGCGCTGTAGGTCCGCAGGTGGCTGGTGAACCAGGCAGACACCGGGGCGAGGCCTTCGTGCCCGGCCGCCGCAGCAGCCGAGAGATACAGGTTCGACGGGCGCACCGTCTGCTCCACGGCGCGGTTCGGCCCCTTCAGGGCAGCACCGAACCGCAGCTCGGCACCATGGCGCTCGAACAACAACGTCGGACGCACGGTGGTGAACCGTTGCGCCCACTCCTCGGTCACGGCCCCGTCCGCCACGGCGAACCCGTAGGTGTAACACACACCATCAGCGGCGACGAACGTCGCGGCGAACACCGTCGGGTCGCCCACCCCACCGAAGGCGAACGGCTCGGCGGTGACTGTCGACAGACGGTACGAGTCGCGCACCTGCGTGGCCATCGCCGCGACCGCCTCGACCAACGTCGTCTTGCCCGACGCGTTCGCCCCGTAGACCGCCGCCACCGTCTGGACGTTGCCGTCCCAGGGCCGCGCACCGGCCCCGACTCCCCGCGGTGTGCGCAGGTCGAGCGTCGTCTCGTCGGCGAACGACCGGAAGTTGCGGACAGAGAACGACACCAACACCCCACGAGGATACGCCAACTGTCCATCTTCACGCACTGTTGCGGCAACTATTGCCCCGTCCGGCCTCGACGATGCCCAGGTGTGGTGTCAGCCCCCCGCCCCGCTGCTCCGTCCGACTCGTCTGGCTCGCGGCAGGCGAACGCGAGGCCGGCGTCCGACGACCGACGTGGTCCCAGCCCGTGCGGGAGAGGCGGCGCCGGGTTAGCTCCGACAGGTGCTGAGATAGGGGGATGGCTGAGGTCCACATGGGTGCGCACGTCGAGCAGGGCGCGGTGCTGGCGCTGGCGGGCAGGGCTGAGCGGGTGGACCAGGTAGGGGCGTTGGACGAGGCGGCGGTGTTTGCGCTGCGCACACACGCGCCGGTGGTGCACCTGACGGTGCACGACGGGGGCGTGCTCGTGGGGTACGGGCAGGTGAGGGACGAACCTGGCGGGGCGGTGGGGGCGGTGGTCGTCGACCCTGAGCACCGCCGGCGGGGGGTCGGGACGGCGTTGGTGCACCAGGCGCGGGTCGTCAGCGGCGCGGCGCTGGAGGTGTGGGCGCACGGGGACCTGGAGTCGGCCCAGGGGTTCGCCAGGGCGCTGGGAGCGCGTGCGGTCCGGACGTTGTGGCTGCTGGGCCGGGACGTCCCCGAGGCGGCTGGGTGTGACGTCGCCGGTGCCCGACCCGGCGCCGCCGAGCCGGACGCGGCGCCGGTCAGGCTGCGGAGGTTCGAGGTGGGGGTGGACGAGCAGGCGTGGTTGGCGTTCAACGCGCGGGCGTTCGCCGACCACCGCGAGCAGGGACGGATGACGTTGGACGACCTGCTCGTCCGCGAGCGCGAACCGTGGTTCGACCCGCAGGGGTTCCTTCTTGCGGTTGATGCGCAGGGGGGTGTGCTCGGGTCGGTGTGGACGAAGGAAGACAATGGGGACGGTTCCTATGTCTTGCCTGGTCAGAACCGTCTCAGCGGGCCGGGCTCCGGTGAGGCGCACCCCAGCCCAGACCCCCCTGTCGCCGTCGCGACGCCGGGCCCCACCGGTGACCGGTCCACGTCCGCCGCGGGGCTGGTCGGGGAGATCTACGTGCTGGGGGTGGACCCGGCGGCGCAGGGGATGGGGCTGGGACGGGTGCTCACCGAGGCTGGGGTGCAGTACCTGGCGTCGCGCGGGGTCCGGCGGGTGGTGCTGTTCGTCGACGCCGACAACGACGCGGCGGTCGCGCTGTACCACGCGGCGGGGTTCGTGCGGGCCGCCGTGCACGTCCGATACCGCCTCCCCGGCCTTCCGACCCGCCTGGACGCCGCAGCAGGTGCCACGATGGAGGCATGACCGACACCTCGCTGCTCGCTGCCGCCGAGCTAGCAGCCCATATCGCTGAGCACGTCGCCGCCGAACCTGCACCGGACCTGCACCGCGACCTGCCTGCGTTGCCCGACGACCGGTTCGGCGACCGTGAGCTGTCATGGCTGGCGTTCAACCAGCGTGTGCTCGAGCTTGCCGAAGACCCGGACCTGCCCTTGCTCGAACGGGTGCGGTTCTTGGCGATCTTCGCCTCGAACCTCGACGAGTTCTTCATGGTCCGTGTCGCCGGGCTCAAACGCCGGATCGCCACGGGCCTGGCGGTGACCAGCGCGAACGGGCTCACCCCACGTGAAGAGCTCGTCGCGATCAGCGCTGAGGCGCACACGTTGATGGCTCGCCACGCCGCGGTGTTCACCGACCAGGTGCAACCGGCCCTGGCTGCTGAGGGCATCACGATCGTGCGGTGGTCTGACCTGGGCTCTGGCGAGCAGGACCGGCTGACCAAGTACTTCCGCAAACGGCTGTTCCCGGTGCTCACCCCTCTGGCGGTCGACCCGGCGCACCCGTTCCCCTATATCTCGGGGCTGTCGCTCAACCTCGCGATCTCGCTGGTCAACCCTGCGAGCGGCAAAGAGCACTTCGCCCGGGTCAAGGTGCCGCCGCTGCTGCCGCGGTACCTGGCCGTCGACGCGCGCGGCAAACCGTCGGTGCCTGACGAGCACTCCGCGTCACGCGAACGCGGGCCCATGTCGTTCGTCCCCATCGAGGACGTCATCGCCGAGCACCTGTACTACCTGTTCCCTGGGATGGACGTGCAGGAGTTCCACACGTTCCGCGTCACACGCAACGAGGACGTCGAGGTCGAAGAGGACGACGCGGAGAACCTGCTCAAGGCGATGGAGAAAGAGCTGTTGCGGCGCCGGTTCGGGCCGCCGGTGCGCCTGGAGCTCGCCGCGGGAATCTCCGACCTCGTGCGTGACCTGCTCACCCGTGAGCTGCGCATCAGCGACGACGACGTCTACGAGCTGCCCGCCCCCCTGGACGCCACGGGCCTGAACGTCATCGCCGACCTGGACCGTCCCGAGCTGCACTACCCGCCGTTCGTCCCCACGACGCACCGGCACCTGGCGGCGGTCGAGTCGGCCACACCCACGGACCTGTTCGCCGCGATCAGCGCGCGCGACATCTTGCTGCACCACCCGTACGACTCGTTCTCCACCTCGGTGCAGCAGTTCTTGGAGCAGGCCGCCGCCGACCCGGCAGTCTTGACCATCAAGCAGACCCTGTACCGCACGTCAGGGGACTCGCCGATCGTCGACGCGCTCATCGACGCCGCCGAGGCCGGCAAGCAGGTGCTCGCCCTGGTGGAGATCAAAGCCCGGTTCGACGAGCAGAACAACATCGGCTGGGCCCGTAAGCTCGAGCAGGCCGGGGTGCACGTGGT
>WRCL01000276.1 GCA_009783975.1 Micrococcales bacterium | reverse complement strand
GATCCCATCGAGTTCTCACCCCTGCCTGACGGCGGCATCGCCGTGCACCGGTTCGGCCGCCGCGAGCAGGGCCTCTCGGCACTGGAGATGGTGCGGCAGTGGGCCCGCGACAACCCTGGCGTCGCCGATGTCGAGTGGGACGTCCCGCGGCTCAACGCACCGGTGACCGGCGCCGACCTGTGAGCGCGTACCTGCTCGACACGGTCGTGCTGTCCGCGATGCGCCGCCCCGAGCGCGAGCCCAAGCTCGTCACCTGGCTGGCAACCTGCAAACCCGAAGAGCTGTACCTGTGCGCCATCACCATGATGGAGGTCGAGATCGGCGTCCTGAGCAAAGAGAGGGACGACCCCGCCCAGGGCGCAGTGCTCAGGAACTGGTTCGACACCGTCTGCGCGCAGTTCGCCGACAGGGTCCTGCCGGTCACCCATGCCACAGCGCTCGCAGCGGCACGGATCGCCATGCTCCGCTCACGCGGCTACTCCGACACCCTCATCGCAGCGACCGCCCTGGTCAACGGCATCCCCGTCGTCACCCGCAACACCAAGGACTTCATCGACATCCCCCAGCTTCGCGTCATCAACCCCGACACCACGTGACTGCCCTGGGCGACTGGCCAACCTCAGCCTTGGGTCGCCGACCTAAGCGTTCGAACACTGAGGTCGGCGACCAAAGGCTGAGGTTGGCCGTCCCTGCCCTGAACAGCTAGGCCGCATCGAGCAGGCGCCGGACCATGACCAGGTCGTCGTCGTCGTGGCGGACGGTGGTGAAACCCAGCCGTTGGTACAGGCGCTGGGCGGGGTTGGTCTTGTCCACCGACAGCGAGACCTGTGCGAACCCGGCGTCGGCGAGCGCAGCCATGAGCGCTTCGACGAGCCTGGCGCCGACGCCCTGTCCACGCTGGTCCGCCCGCACGGCGACCGCCAGCTCGGGGGTGTCGTCGTCGACGTAGCCGTACCCTGGTGCGTCGCCGGGAAACAGCCGGGACCACGCGATGCCGACGACGTCCCCGTCGGCATCAGCGGCGAACGCCAGGTCTGCTGTCCGCTGCCCGAACCCCACGAGGTAGCGCTGGAGCACCCGGTCGGTGTCGACGACGTCGGCTGGCGCAGGCTCGGCCCCGGGTGGCACGTGGACCGCCAGGTACAAGAACTCCCGCAACAGCCCCCGCTCGTCGGCCCGCAGCTCGCGGATCGTCACTGCCATCTTCCGAGGCTACGGCACTGCCAGAACAAGATGCACGCCGTCTGCGGCACCCTGCGGGCACGTCGCGGCGTTGCCGTCGTCGCCCCTCACCTGGCAGTGAGGCTCTCCTCGGCCGCCTTGCGACGCCCCCGCCCAGCACCACATCCGACGCACATCTTGTTCTGGGAGTGCCACAACTGCGGGGACGGCAGGCGACCTCGCGGACGGTTGCCCGCCACCTCGCGACTGTCGGGCCGGCTGCCACGTCCACCGCGATCGTCTGACCAGGCAAGACAGAGGAACCGTCCCCAACGTCCTGCGTTGGTGTGGTGAGATGGCACCGTGGACTGGCTGAGCCGGATGTGGGACACCGCGACGAGTGTCCAGCCTGTGCCCGAGCCGGCGTTGGTGTGGGGCAGCGGGGTGCTCGTGCTGGGCGCGCTGGCGGTCCCGACGATCTGGCGGGTGGTGCGGCACCTGGTGACGATCGTGCACGAGGCAGGGCACGCGACGGTCGCGGTCGTCGCGGGGCGGCGCCTGGGCGGGATCAAGGTCCACACCGACACCTCGGGCCTGACCACGTCGTGGGGGCCGGCGCGTGGGCCAGGGGTGGTGTTCACGCTGCTCGCGGGGTACCCGGCGCCTGGGGTGGTCGGGCTGGGTGCGGCCTGGCTGCTCTCGCGCGGGTACGCGGTGGGGACGTTGTGGGCTGTGCTGGTGCTGCTCGCGCTGGTGCTGGCCCAGATCCGCAACCTGTACGGGCTGTGGGCGGTGCTCGCCAGCGCCGGGGTGCTCGTCGCGGTCACGGGGTGGGCACCGACCAACCTCCAGGTCGGTGTCGCGTACCTGGTGACCTGGCTGCTGCTGCTCGGCGCGCCCCGGGCGGTGCTGGAGCTGACCGTCACCCGGAACCGTCGACGCGGCAAAGACCAGTCTGACGCAGGCCAGCTCGCGCGTCTCACCGGTGTCCCGGCGGGTCTGTGGGTTTTCCTGTTCGCCGTGCTCACCTTGGCTGCCGGAGTGTTCGGCGCCTGGTTCTTCGTCCCTCCCGCCGCCCCGTCCCCGTGAGGACGAGGTCGGGGTGGCCCGTGCCCACCCGGCTCTTCCTCCCCACCTGCAGCTCTGAGAGCTGATCGTTCCGTCGAAAGTTGATCTACCTGCATCAGTTTTCGACGGGACGATCAACTCTCAGCGTCGCCTCCACCCGGACGATCCGCACCCCGCCGGACCGCGCTGTCAGTAGGATCGTCGTCGCAGACCGTGACCAAGAGCCGCATTGTTCCGTGCGGGCTGGGCACGCCCTGACCAGCGGCCGCGCACGTCAGTGGGGACGGTTCGGATGTCTTGCGTGGTCGGCGCGGATGTCGCGCTGACCAGGCAAGACATCGGAACCGTCCCCACTGTCCACCCCGACGCGTGTTAGGGTCACGGCGTCGAAGGGTTGCGCCATGACTGACTACGTAGACCAGAGCTTGCCGCTGCGGCGTATCGCGTTGTTCTCCTCGGGGGTGGCGTTCTTCGAGCACCGTGGCGAGCTCGACGGTGACGCGCGGCTGACGCTGCCGTTCGCCGCGGACGACGTCTCTGACGCGCTGAAGTCGCTGATGGTGCTCGACCCGGGGTGCGTGGCGCCGCTGGTGTCGTACCCGGCGGAGAACACCACCGCGGCGCTGGCCAGCCTCACACCGGACCTCACCGGCGAACCGGGGCTGGCGGCCCTGCTCAGCGCGCTGCGCGGGGCCCAGGTCGAGGTGACGTGCGCAGGTGAGACGATCACCGGGCGCATCGTGTCCACCGAGGAACGCGACGGCGGCGACGGCGCCCCCGAGCGTTACCTGTCGGTGCTCACCAACGGCACCGTGCAGGTGCTGGCGCTGGGGTCGGTCCGCGCGTACCGGTTCATCGACGACGCGGTGACCGCCGACCTCGAACGGGCCCTGGAGCTGTTGTTCTCAGGGAACACCGCGTCGCTGCGGCACCTGGTCGTCGAGCTGCCGTCGGACTCGCGCCGCCACCGCGAGGCAAGCTTGTGCTACGTCGTGGCGGCCCCGGTGTGGAAAGCGTCGTACCGTCTTGACTTGCATGGGGACCCATTCCTCCAGGGCTGGGCGATTATCGACAACGCCTCAGACACCGACTGGGACGGTGTGGAACTGTCGTTGATGGCTGGTCGGCCCTCGTCGTTCGTCCAGCGTCTGTACGAGCCGTACTACGTCGCCCGGCGTGAAGTCCCCCTGGCTATCGCTGCCAGCGCCGAGGCCCGCACCTACGGCGCCGGGGTCGCGTGGAGCGTCGCCGAATCCGTGGAAGACATGCCGTTGTCCCCCGCGCTCCCCGGCAGGATGCGTGCGCTGGCCCAGCCGGCACCGGCCATGGCAGACATGGCTGTGCGCACCCCGGAGGCCACCGCCGTCGGTGAGCAGTTCGCGTTCACGCTGCGTGAGCCGCTGCGCCTGGAACGGCGCCGCTCGGCGATGGTCCCGCTGGTCACCGGTGCGGTCGAGGCACGCAAGGTCTCGGTGTTCACCCCCGACGGTCTGGCCCCGGGCACCCCGCGCTCGCCCGCCCTGGGCGTGGAGCTGACCAACCGCCTCGGGCCGCTGCCCGCCGGGCCGGTGTCGGTGGTCGACGACGG
>WRCL01000275.1 GCA_009783975.1 Micrococcales bacterium | reverse complement strand
TGGTCGCGGTGCTCGACCCGCAGATGGTCGTCGTCGGCGGTGGGTTGTCGGCCGCAGGTGACCTTGTGCTCGGCCCGGCCCGGCACGCGTTCGAACGACGGCTGTCAGCTGGCGGGTACCGTCCGGTGGTCCCCATCGAGGTCGCGGCGATGGGCAACGACTCCGGGATCGTCGGGGCCGCCGACCTGGCCCGGACATAGGTCACACGACGGCACCAGTGTCGTCGTCGTCGGGGTCGCGCCGGTGGGGCATGCGCCAGAACAGCACACCCAGTCCGCCGAGGAACAGCACCACTGAGGCGTAGATGAGCATCTGGGGCGCTGTCCACGCCAGCACGACCACCCAGAACACCGGGATCCCGGCGACGGCGAACCAGGCCAGGGTCAGCAGCGGGTCGCCGCCGAGCACCGGTGGGGGTTCTGGGGGGACGAAGTGCTCGTGCTCGTCGACCTCGTGCTCGGCAGCCTCGATCTGCTCGGTGCCGTCCCAGTCGCGCCCGGAGCGGGCCGTGGCCGGGTCGGGCAGGCGCATGGCGCCCAGGTCGTCCAGGTCGGCGACGATCGTGACCCAGCGCTCGTCGTCGGTGGGTGGGGCCGGACAGCCGCACGGTCCAGGTCCGCACCCCGGGTCTGGTACTGCGCTGGCTGCCTCGTCCGATGAGACAGGCGGGTGCTGTTCGTCGTCTGGGTCGGGCCCAACGGGCTCGTCGTCACGGGTGACCATGGGAGCACTCTAGAGTCGGACCGCAGTACAGTCGTCGGGGCGTCCCGGCGAGGCGGGCATGGAAGGAACGTGGTGTTCTACTGGCTGATCAAGCGGATCCTCGTCGGTCCGCTGCTCAAGGTCATCTACCGGCCGTGGATCCGCGGTGCCCGCCACGTGCCGACCCACGGTGCGGCGATCCTCGCCTCGAACCACCAGGCCGTCATCGACTCGTTCTTCTTGCCGCTCATGCTCGACCGCCAGCTCGTGTTCATCGGCAAGCAGGAGTACTTCACCGGTGGGGGTGTCAAAGGCCGTCTGGTCTCGGGTTTTATGCGCGGGGTCGGGACGATCCCGGTTGACCGTTCTGGTGGGCGCGCCTCGGAGGCAGCGTTGGCCACAGGCCTTCGGCGCCTGCGCGACGGCGGGCTGTTCGGGATCTACCCTGAGGGCACGCGCAGCCCCGACGGGCGGCTGTACCGGGGCAAGACCGGTGTGGCGCGCCTGGCCCTGGAGTCTGGGGCGCCGGTGATCCCCATCGCCATGGTCGGTACTGCTGCGGCCCAGCCGATCGGCCAGCGCATCCCCAAGATCATGCGTATCGGTGTTGTCGTGGGTGAACCGCTGGACTTCACCCGCTACCGGGGGATGGAGAACGACCGGTTCATCTTGCGCTCGGTGACCGACGAGATCATGTACGCGATCATGAGCCTGTCGGGCCAGGAGTACGTCGACGTGTACGCCGCGACGCAGAAGGCCCGGATCGCCACCGGGCACCCGGCTGTCTCTGGGGACACCGCTGACCACCTGCCGACCGCACCAGGGGGACGGCCTGTGCCTGATGTCGCGCCTCCCGAGCCTCCGCAGCTTCCCCCGCTGGAATGACCTGCTGGTCGCGCCGGTAGTATGACGCACGTCGCGCGGCGCACCCGCCGCGCCCACGCAGGTGGCCAAGGTCACCTCGTACGAGTCGGACCCGAGAGGTGCATGATGACCGTCCGCCGTGTCGCGCTGCTCACCGCTGGTGGTTTCGCCCCCTGCTTGTCATCTGCTGTGGGCGGCCTGATCGAGCGGTACACCGAGATCGCACCACAGGTCCAGATCATCGCGTACCAGCACGGCTACCACGGCCTGCTGCTGGGCAACAAGGTCGTGGTCGACGACGAGGTCCGCCGCCACGCGGCACGGCTGCACAGCTTTGGCGGCTCGCCGATCGGCAACTCCCGCGTCAAGCTCACCAACCGCGCCGACGCAGAAAAACGTGGGCTGGTCCAACCCGGCCAGGACCCGTTGCAGGTGGCCGCTGACCAGCTCAAGGCTGACGGGGTCGACGTGCTGCACACCATCGGCGGGGACGACACGAACACCACGGCCGCGGACCTGGCTGCGTACCTGCACGCCAATGGGTACGAGCTGACAGTCGTCGGGCTGCCGAAGACCATCGACAACGACGTCATCCCGATCCGCCAGTCCCTGGGCGCGTGGACCGCCGCCGAGGAGACCGCACGGTTCGCGGCGAACATCATCGGTGAGCACCGTTCGGGCCCACGGATGCTCATCGTCCACGAGGTCATGGGCCGCAACTGCGGGTGGTTGACCGCGGCGGCGTCTGTGAAGTACCGGCAGTGGTTGGACGCTCAGCAGTGGCTGCCTGGGATCGGGCTGACCCGTGAACGCTGGGACGTGCACGCTGTGCTGGTGCCTGAGATGGCGATCGACATCGACGCTGAGGCGGCCCGCCTGCGTACGGTCATGGACACGGTCGGCAACGTCAACATCTTCTTGTCCGAGGGCGCTGGGGTCCCCGAGATCGTCGCCCAGCTCGAAGCCGCAGGTGAGCAGGTCGAACGTGACGCGTTCGGGCACCTGAGGCTCGACACGGTCAACCCGGGCCAGTGGTTCGCCAACCAGTTCGCCGAGCGGCTCGGCGCCGGCAAGGTCATGGTGCAAAAGTCCGGGTACTACTCGCGTGCCGCTGCGGCGAACGCCGAAGACCGCCACCTCATCCACTCGATGACCGACCTGGCCGTCGAGTGCGCCCTACGTGGGGAGTCCGGGGTGATCGGCCACGACGAAGAGGCTGACGGCCGTCTGCGTGCTATCGAGTTCCCACGGATCGCCGGCGGCAAACCGTTCGACATCACCCAGGCATGGTTCACCGACCTGCTCGCGGCAATCGGCCAACCGGTCGCTGCGCCAGCTGGGCCGGCGCACTGATGAGCGAGCCGGACCCGCGTCTGCTCCAGGCCCTGGACGCCTGGCAGCACCAGCAGGTCGACTTCCAGCCCCCGTGGCCCAGCACGCACGACCTGGCGGCGGCACGTACCCGTCTGGCGACGTTGCCGCCGCTGGTGTTCGCCGGGGAGGCTGACGCCTTGCGCGCCCAGCTGGCCCTGGCTGGGGCTGGTGAGGCGTTCGTCCTGCAAGGCGGTGACTGTGCGGAGAGCTTCGCTGAGGCGACCGCTGACACGATCCGCAACAAGATCAAGCTGTTGCTGCAGATGGCGGTCGTGCTCACCTACGGCGCGTCGATGCCGGTGGTGAAGATCGGACGGATGGCCGGGCAGTACGCCAAACCACGTTCGTCGCAGACCGAGACCCGTGACGGTGTGACCTTGCCGTCGTTCTACGGCGACTCGGTGAACTCGCACGTGTTCGACGCTGCCTCGCGCACCCCTGACCCCCAGCGCCTGCTCGACGGGTACCACACGGCCGCGTCGACCCTCAACCTCATCCGGGCGTTCACCACCGGTGGGTTCGCGTCGCTGCTGCGCGTCCACGAGTGGAACAAAGGGTTCACCCAGAACCCGGCGTACGCGCGGTACGAGGAGATCGCCGCCGAGATCGACCGGGCGATCCGGTTCATGGCCGCGTGCGGGGTGGACGTGGAGTCGCTGCGGACAGTGGACCTCTACGCCTCTCACGAGGCGTTGCTGCTCGACTACGAACGGCCGTTGACCCGGATCGACTCACGTACCGGGCTGGCCTACGACTGCTCAGCGCACCTGCTGTGGATCGGTGAGCGCACCCGCGACCCTGACGGGGCGCATGTGGAGTACTTCGCCCAGGTGCGCAACCCGGTCGGGGTCAAGCTTGGCCCCAGTGCCACTGGCGACGACGCGCTACGGCTGGTCGACCGGTT
>WRCL01000274.1 GCA_009783975.1 Micrococcales bacterium | reverse complement strand
GTACGCGGCCGACGACGGCGGTGACGACACACCACGACGTCCCCGGCGCCGGGCCCGGCGTGCCACCCGTGCGGTCATGACCCCTGAGACCGACTCGGACACCCCCCTGGACGTCCTGGCCGAGCTTGCTGAGCTCCGTGCCGCCCCGGTGCTGCACACCGCCGACGAACGGTCGCGGCTCGCCTCGACCGCTGTGCTGTTCCAGGCCCCGGACCTGTCCCAGCGGCCCCGCCGCCGCCGGGCCCAGTCGCAGGCTGGTTCGCCTGAGGAGATCTCCGAAGCGGCCCGGTCCTCACGTGAGGACGAGGCCGAACCCCCGCGCGCCGAGCACGCCCCGGCCCATGTGCGCAGGTCACGTTCACGTGAGGTCGCCGAACCAACCCCTGGGCTCGACGAACCGCCCGACGGCGGCGACGACGACAAGTCGGGCCGCCGCCGGCGCCGCCGCGGCCGCCGCTCACGTGCTGAGGGCCCCGACACCCCCGAGACCGCCCAGGACGACGTGCCCGAGGCGCCCGCTGACGAGGCCGAGACCGAGCCTGACGACGCATCAGACCCTGGTAGCAGCCGCCGGCGTCGACGCCGCCGTCGTGGCTCACGTGGCGATGGTGCTGGCGAGCCGCGCGACGAGGTCACCGCACTGCGCGGTTCGACCCGCCTGGAGGCCAAACGCCAGCGCCGCCGTGACGGACGCGAGTCGGGCCGCCGGCGCCAGATCATCACCGAGGCTGAGTTCCTCGCCCGGCGCGAGTCGGTCGAACGCCAGATGGTCGTGCGCGAACGGGCTGGCCGCACCCAGATCGCCGTGCTCGAAGACGGGGTGCTCGTCGAGCACTACGTCTCTGACCAGAGCCAGTCGTCGATGGTCGGCAACGTCTACCTCGGCCGGGTGCAGAACGTCCTGCCGAGCATGGAGGCGGCGTTCGTCGACATCGGCAAAGGTCGCAACGCTGTGCTGTACGCCGGCGAGGTCAACTGGGACGCCGCAGGCCTCGACGGCCAGCCACGTCGGATCGAGCAGGCCCTGAAATCTGGTGACACCGTCTTGGTGCAGGTCACCAAAGACCCGATCGGGCACAAAGGCGCCCGGTTGACCTCCCAGGTGACGTTGGCCGGCCGGTACCTCGTGCTCGTGCCCGGTGGTGGTATGACCGGGATCAGCCACAAGCTGCCCGACCCTGAGCGCAACCGGTTGAAGAAGGTGCTGCGGTCGATCGTCCCCGACGCCGCCGGTGTCATCGTGCGCACCGCTGCTGAGGGTGCGACCGAGGCCGAGCTCGCCGCGGACATCACACGGTTGCAGGCCCAGTGGGACGTGATCGAGTCCTCCTCGCGCACCGCCGCCGCGCCGGCGCTGCTGCAAGGTGAACCAGACCTGGCGATCCGCGTGGTCCGCGACGTGTTCAACGACGACTTCGCTGGGCTCGTCGTCGCCGGCGACGGTGCGTGGACAACCGTCTCGCAGTACGTCAGCGAGCTTGCACCAGACCTGTCAGCGAAGGTCACCCAGTGGACCGGCTCAGGTGACGTGTTCACCGGGTACCGCATCGACGAACAGCTCGCCAAAGGGATGGACCGCAAGGTCTGGTTGCCCTCAGGCGGGTCGCTCATCGTCGACCGCACCGAGGCGATGACCGTCATCGACGTCAACACCGGCAAGTTCACCGGTTCTGGCGGCACCCTGGAAGAGACGGTGACGCGCAACAACCTCGAAGCCGCTGAGGAGATCGTGCGCCAGCTGCGGCTGCGCGACATCGGCGGGATGATCGTCGTGGACTTCATCGACATGGTCCTGGAGTCCAACCGTGACCTCGTGCTGCGGCGTCTGGTCGAGGCCCTGGGCCGGGACCGGACCAAGCACCAGGTCGCCGAGGTCACCTCGCTCGGCCTGGTCCAGCTCACCCGCAAACGGGTCGGCCAGGGCCTGGTCGAAGCGTTCTCCGAGACGTGCGAGCACTGCCACGGCCGCGGGTTCCTCGTCCAGGCCGAACCGGTCACCCCCCGGCCCGAACCGGTCGTCGCCGACGAACCAGCAGCCCGTCGTGGGCGTCGTCGTCGTCCTGACGCATCGGTCCCGGTGCTGCCTGAGGCACGTGAAGCCGTCAACGCCACACTTGCGACGATCGCTGCGGCTGCCGCCCAGGCGCACGAGCAGTCGGACAAGAACGAGCAGCCAGACGAGCCCGACGAGGCGGCCGACACCCAGGACGTCACACAGACCGCAGAGCTCGACGTCGCACCTGAGAACCCCGACGCGTCAGCTGGTGACAGCGACGGTTTGACCGGGGGTGTCGGGCAACCGTAACCTTGACGGTCGGCACGCCTACGGGCGCGCCCTGCGAGCAGCCCTCGTGGCGCCGCACCTTTCATGGCAGCAGCCAGTGATCCGAGCAGAAGTGAGCAGCCCCGTGGTATATGCGATCGTCAAGGCCGGCGGCCGTCAGGAGAAGGTCAGCGTCGGCGACGTGCTCGTCGTGGACAGGGTCGCCCAAGACGTCGGGCAGAGCCTCACGCTGCCCGCGGTCCTGCTCGTCGACGGTGAGAAGGTGACCTCCGACGCCGCCGCCCTGGCGAAGGTGACGGTCACCGCCGAGGTCGTCCGCGACGACAAAGGCCCGAAGATCACGATCATGAAGTTCAAGAACAAGACCGGGTACCGCAAACGTCAGGGGCACCGGCAGAAGCTGACCCGTCTCAAGGTCACCAAGATCTCCGCGTAGGGAGCCCACACCATGGCACACAAGAAGGGCGCGAGCTCCTCGCGCAACGGTCGTGACTCCAACGCCCAGCGGCTCGGGGTCAAACGGTTCGGCGGCCAGAAGGTCCGCGCGGGGGAGATCCTCGTGCGCCAACGCGGCACGCACTTCCACCCCGGCCACAACGTCGGCCGCGGCAGGGACGACACCTTGTTCGCCCTGAGCGACGGTGCCGTGGCCTTCGGCACCCGCCGCGGACGCAAGGTCGTCGACATCGTCACCGTTGAGGCTGGGGTCTGACCCCTCACCGGGGCCACGCGTCGTGCTGGCGGGGCGAGAGGAGCTGACGTGGCGACGTTCGTCGACCGGGTCGTGCTGCACGCCAGCGCTGGTGACGGTGGCAATGGCTGCGCCTCGGTGCGCCGTGAGAAGTACAAACCCCTCGCTGGTCCTGACGGGGGCAACGGTGGTCACGGGGGCTCTGTCGTGCTCGTCGTCGACCCGCAGGTGACCACGCTGCTGGACTACCACCACGCCCCGCACCGCAGCGCGCCGTCGGGTACCCAGGGGATGGGCGACAACCGCTCAGGCGCCTGTGGGGACGACCTGGAGCTGGCCGTCCCCGACGGGACGGTCGTGCTCGCCGACGGTGCTGTGCTGGCTGACCTCGTCGGCGCGGGAACCCGGTACGTCGTGGCAGCCGGGGGGCGCGGGGGGCTGGGCAACGCAGCGCTCGCCTCACCGCGGCGCAAAGCCCCAGGTTTCGCGCTGCTCGGCGAACCGGGGCAGGCTGCCGACGTCGTCCTGGAGCTGAAGACCGTCGCTGACGTCGCCCTCGTCGGGTTCCCCAGCTCGGGCAAGTCCAGCCTCGTCGCTGC
Organism: Micrococcales bacterium; assembly: GCA_009783975.1. Lineage (GTDB taxonomy): Bacteria > Actinomycetota > Actinomycetes > Actinomycetales > Cellulomonadaceae > Cellulomonas. The sequence continues at coordinate 279 of WRCL01000274.1, read as the reverse complement.
GATGTCTGCTGCCCGGCCGAAGATCGCCGACTACCCGTTCACCACGCTCGTGCCCAACCTCGGTGTCGTCCAGGCCGGGTCGGCCCGGTACACCGTCGCCGACGTGCCAGGCCTCATCCCTGGGGCCTCGCAGGGCAAAGGCCTGGGCCTGGAGTTCTTGCGCCACGTCGAACGTTGCGCGGTGCTCGTGCACGTCCTGGACTGCGCGACGCTCGAACCTGGCCGCGACCCTGTGACCGACCTGGACACCATCGAGGCCGAGCTCGCCGCGTACAGCGC
>WRCL01000273.1 GCA_009783975.1 Micrococcales bacterium | reverse complement strand
TTCCAACCCCCTCCTTGGGGCCCAGTCGGTGGGGCCGGCTGGGTCTGGCCCGAACGCCCCCGTTGGTGGCGTAATGGCACAGTACCGGGGTGGGGGGGGGGGGGAGTCAACCCCGCCACGAGACTCACGTCATGCCCGTGAGGCCGCTTCCGTGCCTCACGCAAGGATGCCCGCTTACGGCCGACCCTGTGGGGTGTTGAGCGTTACTGATGCTGGGGATGGTTTCGGGGGGTTCGCATCACTGCCGGAGAGGTTGGGTCCCAGCGCCGTAGCGAGCGTGACCTGGTGGGTGCGAACACCGGTGGATCAGGCACCGACCCGTGTGCCCCGTCGCACACCTGACTCGCACCTGGGGACTGGGCACCGCCGGGCGGGATAGGGTGCCGTTGTGGCTGAACGGATCAAGGTGGCTGTGCTTGGCGCGGCCGGACGTATGGGACGCACAACTGTCGCGGCGGTCCAGGCCGCCGCCGACCTCGAGCTCGTCGCACAGGTCGACCTCGACGACGACCTGTCAGCAGTGACCGCAGCCGCGGCCCAGGTCGCGGTGGACTTCACCGTGCCGGCGGTCACCGAGCACAACGTGCACGCCCTGGTCGACGCCGGGGTGCACGCCGTCGTCGGAGCGACGGGCTGGGACGCGGCGGCGCTGGACCGGGTCCGCGACCACCTGTGCTCGGCACCTGGTGTCGGGGTGATCGTCGCACCGAACTTTGCTGTTGGGGCGGTGCTCGCCAAGCACTTCGCGACTGTCGCCGCACGGTGGTTCGACTCGGCGGAGGTCATCGAGCTGCACCACCCGGACAAGGTCGACGCGCCGTCGGGTACCGCCCGGCACACCGCCGCGGCTGTCGCCGGCGCACGGGCCGCCGCCGGGTGCGGTCCCATGCCGGACGCGACCGCCGAGGCGTTGGACGGGGCACGTGGTGCGGTCGTCGACGGGGTGCACGTCCACGCTGTGCGGTTGCGCGGCCTGGTCGCCCACCAAGAGGTCTTGCTGGGCAACGCTGGTGAGCAGCTGACCATCCGGCACGACTCGTTCGACCGGGTCTCGTTCATGCCCGGGGTGCTCGCCGGGGTGCGCGAGGTCGGCGCCCGGCCGGGGCTGACCGTCGGGCTCGAGGCGTTGCTGGGCCTGGCCGCCCTGTGAGCCGCCGCTGGCTGACCGTCGGCGGGGTGGTCATCCTCACCATCGTGCTCGTCGTGTATGCCGCGGTGATCGTCGTGGGGTCGTTCAGCCTCATCAGGTCGGGCACACCGGTCGGGGTCGGTCTTGGGGTCGGGTTCGCCGTGCTGCCGCTGCTGGTCGTCGCGATGGTCGCACGCGAGTGGCGCCTGGCCCTGGACACCCACGTCATGGCTGACATCCTCGCCGCCGAGGACGGGCTCGCCGTCGACGACCTGCCCCGCACCCCCGGCGGCCGGGTCGACCGTGCCGCCGCACGCGAGGCGTTCGACGCCGTGCGTGCCCAGGCCGAGGCAGAGCCGGACGACTGGCGCTCGTGGTACCGCCTCGCGTTCGCCTACGACGCCGCCGGGGACCGGTCCCGCGCCCGGGCGTCGCTGCGCACCGCCGCCCGGATACGCCGCGGCGGCCCGCCCCCGGCCGATGACTGAGTGCGACTGAGAGTCATCATCCCTCGGTGCGCCGCAGCGAAAGCTGGTAACCGGTTGCCTACTATCAACAGGTGACCGACGACATCGCCACCAAGAGCCGTGTGTTCGCCGCGATCTTCATCCTCGCCAACCGGATGCAGATGCTCGGCGACGCGATCGACCCCCGGGTCACCACCAAGCAGTGGGGGGTCCTGGAAGCGATCGCCAACGCCGAACGCCCCGACCCGACCTTGTCGCAGATCGCCCAGATGGTCGGCACGAGCAGGCAGAACGTCAAAAAGCTCGTCGTCGCCCTGTCTCACGAGAACCTCGTGGAGCTGCGCGGCGACCCCGACGACGGCCGCGCCACCCGCGTCACCATGACCACCGAGTGCCGCCGTCACCTCGCCGCCCGCGCCGCCACCGAACGCGCCTTCCTCGCCGACCTCTTCGACGGCATCCCGGCATCGGTCGTCCACGGCCTCGCCGAAGGCCTCGCAGGCCTCCTCGCCAACGTCAGCCGCATGGAAGACACGTCCGAGTAGTCGGTCGCACCCAAAATGCCGGGTTCGCGGCGCCATGCGGGGCGCCTGGCCGCGTTGTCGTCGTCGGACGCAGCGCTGCTGCGACGCTCCTCCTCCGCCTCGCCATGCACCCCACCTGACGCCGCTCCTGTCCGGCATATTGGGTGCGACAGACTACGAGACTCGTTCCATGACGAGCGTCGAGGAACACGAGCTGTGTGGCGCTGACCCGCCTCGCCGAAATTGTCGCCGACTTCGAAGCCAAGCACGGGCCGCCTGACCCTGACCGCGTTGCTGAAGCTGAACGTGAGCTGTCCGGCTCGCACGACGTACCGCCCAGGACATGATTCCGCTTTCTCGCGATCCTTGCGCACCAACTCCGGAAGCACCGAACTCACAATGGGGCCGTCGGAGAAAACGGCTGGGTCAGATCGTGGCGGACCAGCGGGACTCGGTGAGGGTGGGACGGTCGTCGGGGGCGGTGCGTTCGGTGAGCAGGCGCTGGGCGCCGTCGGGGCCAAGGCCGGCCCCGGCGAAGAAACGGGTGCGGGCGTCGTCGCCGTGCAGCACCCAGGTCGAGACCTCGGTGGCGCCGTCGGTGCGCAGGACGTCGACGACGGCGGCGAGCAGGCGCGAACCGTGACCAGAGCGTTGCTCGTCGGGCGCGACCTCGAAGGCGAGGATGAGGCCACCGGCCGGTGAGGTCGGTGCCAGGTCAGCAGTGGGGTCGCAGGGTTCGGGGTCGGTCAGCACCTGCCCGTGGGGCATGACCGAGGCGAAGGCGACGACGCGGGACCCGTCGCAGGCGACGAGGACGTGGTAGGCAGGTCCCGGTGGGGCGGTGATCGCGGCGTGCCAGGACGTGCGCATGGCCTGCGGGTCGAGCAGGGCCAGGACGTCGGGTCCGACGATACCGGCGGCGGTCCACGCTGCGAGCTGGATATCGGTGATGGCGTGCTCGTCACCAGCGGTGGCAGGGCGGACGAACAGGTCGGGAGACACGAGGGTTGCGTCAGACCTCGCCGGGCAGGGCTTCGCGCAGCACGATGCGGGTCCAGCCGCCGACCCAGATGCGGTCGTCGCCAGCCAGCTCGTGCCGGGCGGCGATCGGTTCGTCAGGCAACGGGTCACCTGCGGCGGCGACGAACGTGCCGTTGGCTGAGCCGAGGTCCTCGACCCACCAGCGCTGGCCGTCGGTCGTCAGCTGGGCGTGCTTGCGCGAGACCGACGAGTCGGGGGTGCAGTCCAGGTCGGGGTTGATGTCACGCGAACGCGACGGGCGCCCGACCAGCGCGCTGGTGCCCCGCAGGACGACGACCTTTGGCAGGCCCGCCGACGGCAGGGGATCGTCAGGCTGGACCGGCAGCTGGCGGTACCAGTCAGGGTCGACCCACATCTCGGCGACCCACGCCGGACCTTCTGGTCCAGCAGGTTCGGCTGGCTCGGCCGCGGGCGGCTCTGTCGCCGCGGTCGGCAGGTCGAGGTCCGCCTCAGGCGCCGGCGCGAGGGTCGGCAGCCCAAGGTCCAGCGGAGACGGCGGCGCAGGCAGGGCACCGGTGGTGAAGTCGTACCCGCAGCCTTCGCAGAACAACGCCGCAGCCGGGGCCTGCGCGTCGCAGTTCGGGCAGTCCTGCGTCGCACCAGGGTCTGGTTCGGGTTCGGGGTCGGTGGGGGACGCGGGGGGGACACCGATGGGCGCCCCGCACACGTCGCAGTAGTCGTCAGAGGTCGAGGTGTGCCCACCTGGGCA
>WRCL01000272.1 GCA_009783975.1 Micrococcales bacterium | reverse complement strand
GAGATCGGCGCCTTGCAGTCACGGCAGCGTCGGCGCAGCACCAGCCAGGAGACAACAGGGATGTTGTCCCACGCACGGATGCGGTGGCCGCACGCCGGGCAGGCGCTCGGCGGTGAGACGACCGACCCACCCTCGGGCACCCGCCACACGACGACGTTGAGGAACGAACCGACCGCCAGGCCGAGCAGCCCAGCTCCCACGAGCACCATGACGGTCACTGGGTCTCACCTCCGACAGCGCGCACGCAGGCCAGGCTAGCGTCGATGTCCCGCGCGCGCGGGTCAGGGCTCGCCGATCAACAACCTGGTCATGTGCGTGGTCGCAGGTGCGTGCAGCGCAAGGCGGCTGACCGCTGGAAGGCTGGAGGTCTTTCGAGGGAGGCCGACGCAGCGATGTGCGTGCCCGGGCTGCGCGCATGACTTGGGTAGTGATCGGCGAGCCCTCAGGACGGGTTGCCCTCAGCGTCGAACGCCGCGTGGACCTCGGCGAACTGGGTCGCGCGGAACACCGTGACGGCCGGCTGCAAGAACTTCGGCGGGGCGATGTTCTGCAACCTCGTGTCGTAGGTGAAGTTCGTGCCGAACCCCGTCGCCGTGGCGCCGGCTCCGCAGTTGGTGCACTCAGTGGGGTCCAGGTACTTCTGCGCGACGGCACCGAAGAGCACGATGTTGCCGCGGTGGACGCCGATGTCGTAGTTCTGCACGGCCATGGTCCCGGTGACCGAGAGCACAGCGGCGTCGATCCGCACGTCGTTGACAGCCAGGATGTTCGCCTTCGCCGCGTTCACCGGGTGCCAGATGACAACGGCTTTCTGCCCGACGAGGCCGAGCAGCGAGCTCGGGGCGGCGTAGGTGACACCACCGGTGGAGGTGCCTTGGTCGCTGGCGACCCACAGGTAGTTCTCCGCCGCGATCGACATGTGGCCTTTGAACTCACCTTTGACGAAGGCGTCACCAGCGGTGCACCCGTAGGGGTAGTAGACCTTCGACAGGTGCGGGTTCTCCCCGGCCATCGGGTAGCCCACACCGTTCTGCGAACCGTCGGCCGCACCGCACCGCTGGGCCATCTCCGTGGCGCCCTGCGGGGTGAAGTTGACGTTCGTCGGGGTCGACGGCACGTTCTGGACGAACACGAGGCTGCCTTCGACGACGGGAACCGTCGCACCACCCGGGTGGCCCAGCTGGTTGGCGTCGGTGCCCGGGGCGCCGCAACGGTCAGGCCTGTTGCGCCCGGAGGTGTCACCGGTGCCCGAGGTCTGCGTCGACAACGTCCACGGCGAGCGCACAGTCATCGTGCCGTTGGAGTGGAAGGTGATCGACGTCGGCCCGGTGTACAGGCAGCCAGGGTTGGTCGCCAGGTCGTAGCGGGTCTCTCGTTTCATCTCCGCGTTCGTCGGGGGCAGGTCGATGGGGACCTCTGGCTGCTGGGGCGGGACGGCAAAACGTGGCGCCGGGCCCCCGCAGTTGTACGGCCGGTACAGCTGGGTCGGGTTCTGGGCCAGCGGCATCGTCAAGAACATGTCGTTGAACGTGCCGTCGCACACCAGCGGGGAGTCGTTGGAGTAGAACGGGCCGTTGAACTCGTCGCCGGCACCGTAGTAGACGTCACCGTACAACGGGGCCTGCATCCCGCACGTGCGTCCTTCCCACGCGTACTTCAGCCGGTTGTGCTCCGAGTCCCAGTTGGCCGCGGTCTGGCAGGCAGCGCCCGCCGCGGCGTTCTGCATGATCTCGTAGTCGCTCCAGTACAAGAACCGGATGAACCCTTCTTGGCCGATGGAGGCCACGACGGTGCGGGTCTCGTCGCCGACGGCCCCGGTCGAGCGCAGACGGATACGGCCCAGCGACTCGTACTCAGAGGAGTCGACCTCGTACCGGAACCGTGCAGCCTCGCCGTCGCCGGTCGTCGGCACGATCCCCCACGTCCCTCCGGCGACCGTGTCGAACGCCGGGTTGGGTGTGGGAGGTGCGGTGACGACGCTGCCGGACTCGGAGGTGAACGGTGCAGCAGGGTTGCCGTAGCGCCAGTAGTCAGGGTTGGCGGTGATGAGCGACCGGTAGTCCTCGACCCCGCCGTAGGCTGCGGCCAGCGCCGCGTCCCACGAGGCGGTGTGGTGCCCGTGCCTCTGCGAGTTCAGTGCCATCGCGGTGCCGGCGATGACGAGCGTGGCCATGACCGCCGTCGCAGCGATGACGACGACCAGCGACATCCCGCGGTCGTCACGTGGTGTGCGGCGCTGTGCCATCCCAGGCTCCTTCACGACAGGTCGAGCGTCGGTGGTCATGTGTGGCTCCCTGCGGGTAGGTTGCGCAACCCGATGATCGTCGTCACGACGGTCGGCGCGGTGCGCGGGCCGGTCTGGGTCTCAGCGTCGAGGCGGATGGCGCCAACCGAGGCGCGCTGGTCTTTGTTCAACAACGTCGCAGGCAGCGGCACGTGGCCACCAGCGTCGTCGAACGCCAGGAACGTGAACAGGGCTTTGCCCGAGCCGGGTGTGGCGGTCAGGCCGTGGGCCACGGTCCGCGTCGACGACGGTGCCGCGGCGGTCGACGGGAACGTCCAGTACGGGTCGGCGGACCCCGGGTCGACCAACCAACGTTTCTCGACGAGGTCTCCGTCGGCGGTGACCTCAAGACGCACGAGCATCGGCGGGGTGGTCCACGGGTCGGTGTCCACGACGGTGTAGAACGTCACCGACGTCGGGGTGGCCTCGACGAACGCGGGGCTGTCCGACGGCTGGTTCTTCACCTTGAGGTTGACAGCCCCACGCAGCAGCCGCGTGACCTCGTTGGTCGCGGCCGAGGCCTGGTTGGTGCTGTCGTTGGTCACCTGCGAGGCAGACATGTTGCGCTGCACGGAGGTGACGAAGCTGAGCACGAGCACCCCGAGCAGGCTCATGAGCATCATGAAGACGATCATCTCGGCCAGCGTCACGCCAGCGTCGTCACGGGTGCGGGCCATCGTCTACTTCCCCCTCGGGTCGAACGTCACCATGCCGCCACCTTCACCTTGGAGGTTCTGCTTGGTGTTGTACGTGGGGTTGCCCAGCGGGGCCATCCAGTTCTGGTTGATCGGCCCACCGTTGAGCGTCAGCTTCCACGACCCGTAGGGAAGGGCGATGGCGATCTTGTCGTTGACGACGAAGCCTTCAGCGCTGCCGAACGAGTACGTCAGACCTGGCTGGTTGTCGCAGCCTGGGTCACCGGAGACCTTCGTCGACTTCATCGGGATGGCGACCAGCTCCCCGGCGGTACCTGAGGGCAAGGTGAGCACGACAACACCCATCGGCACGTCGACGTCGGTCGTGCGCCCTGGTGTGGCGGCGAACGGCGTCCCGGCGGGCCCTGGTGGGGTCCAGTTCAGGGGGTTGGCCGCGTTGCACGACCCGGCGACGACGGTGTACCCCGAGGCGAACGGGTGCACGACCCGGGACTGGATCATCGCTGTCGACGCAGCCAGGTCCAGCGCGACGTTCCCGGCCGGGTTGCCCAGGGTCACTGGCAGCTGGGCGACGGTCCGCACCGGCAGGCCCGCTGGCAGACGCCAGTCAGGGTGGGTCCCGGTGGGGTCGAGCAGGCGGTTGTAGTCGTCGGCGTACGCGAAGTGCAACCGCAAGGTGGCTCCTTCGTCGTACTGGAACTGGATGGGGGTCGTCTCCCCTGCCGACACACCGGTGAGCTTCGAGGGCCGCTCGTTCTGGGACTCGTCGACGTACCCGGGTTTGTAGATGGTCACGGTGTGGTCGCCGACGTCCATCCCGAGCAGGAAGGCGCAGCCCTGGGCGTTGGTCACAGCGCTGGCCCCGCCGGACTGGACCTGGACCCCACCGCGGCCTGTGCCGTCGGCGCCGAGCACCGTGACCAAGATCACACCTGTG
>WRCL01000271.1 GCA_009783975.1 Micrococcales bacterium | reverse complement strand
ATGATCTCGTCGTCCGAACCGAGCACCAGCGACTCGGCGCGCCGCAGCACCAAGGTGTACGGGGCCTGCTGCTTGTCACCCCTGACGTTGAACACCAACCAGCCGGTGGCTGTGCGGTCACGTCCGGCACCGGTCGCCGGGTACAGCACGAAGCTGTCTGGCAGCTGGTCGTGCACGACCGTCCCCACGTCGCCGGCCAAGATGTCGGTGTCGACGTCTTGGGTGTGGGCAGCCAGGCGGAAGCTCGTCGGGTAGACACCAGGGGAGTAGGTGCCGGTCACCTTCTCGGCCGTCACGTGCACGAGCACGACTGTGGCCCCGTCGAACCCCGGGTGCTCGGCGACCCAGACGGGCTCTGGGGTCCACACCACCCACTGGTCGGCCAGCACCCGGTGGCCCATGAGCGGGTCTTGCAGCACACCGGAGAACCTGTGGACCTCGCCCAGCCCTGGGGTCTGCGGCGTGTCGGGCACAGTCGGGCTCGGCGAGGTGACGGTCGTCGTCGGCGACCCGGTGCTGTCGGTCTGGCACGCGACGACCAGCGCCGACACCGCCACAGCCACAGCACCAGCGACGAGACGTCTCACCAGGTGCCTCACAGGTAGGCGGCCGGGTCGAACTCGTCGACCGGGATGATCCGCAGCCGCGGCAGCCGCACGTTGAACGCTTCGACGTCGTACTCCAGGTCGAAGACCTCCAGCCCGAGCGTGGTCAACGACGAGCTGGTGAACTCGCGGAAGGCCAGCAGCCCGACCTTGCGGCCGAGCTCGACGAGCCGGGCGGCACCAGGGGCGAAGTCGCCGTCGTGGCTGGCCAGCAGCACGTCACCGCCACGTTCGGCAATCGCGTCGAGCATCTTGGACACACCGATGTCGACGACCTTCTGGTGTGGTTCACCAGCCAGGGGGATCGGGGTGAACCCGATCGCGACAAGAGCCTGGACGAAGGGCATCGGCAGCGAGCCGGAGGAGGCGTTGAGGAAGAACAGCCCACGAACGGGTTGTGCCCACACCTGTTGGGCGAATGTCAGGACCCGCTCCCAGCGTGGTCGCTGGTCGGGGTTGGGACGGCCGCCCAGGATCGACGACCCAAGGGTCGCGTCAAGGTTCTCACCGTCCACCAGTAGGTATGTCGTCAGGTCGTCCACCCCTGACAGACTAGTGCACTGGTGCACAAGACGCCGCGAACCTGGCGGTTTGGGTGCACCAGTGCACGTGGGCATTCTGCACGTGGGTGTGCACGTCGGGGTGAGGTTGCCCCGACGTGGCGCAGCGGGGGACTTCGGGCCCACCGTGAGCACATATCCCCCGGCCACCATGGGTGGACATAGATGTTGGGCTCTGGTTCTGTGCTCCATTTTCGGCACTGCCGTCGAGGAGGCGTTGCGCATGAAGGTGCTGCTTGCCGTCGCCTCACGGCACGGGGCAACCTGGGAGATCGGCGCGCGTGTCGCTGACGTGCTGCGCGGCCGTGACTACGGTGTCGACCTCGTCGCCCCCGAGACGGTCACAGGTCTGGACGGCTATGGTGCGGCCGTCGTCGGGTCGGCGGTCTACCTCACCCAGTTGTTGCCTCCGGCCCGTCAGCTGCTCAGCCGGCTGCGCCCAGAGCTTGCGGCGATGCCGTTGTGGTTGTTCGCCTCTGGCCTTGCCCGTCCGTTCTCAGGTGCCCGCACAGCTGCTGACCTCGCCCAGATGGCTGAGCGGCTGGGGGCCCACGGGTTCCAGCTGTTCCGCGGGCGCCTGGAGCGTGACGCGCTGAGCTTTGCCGAACGGGTCGCGGCCGCCAGGGTGCTCAACCGTGAGGGCGACCACCGCGACTTTGAGGTCATCGAACGTTGGGCAGGGCAGATCGCCGACACCCTCGACCAGGTCGCCTCAGGATCGGACAGCGAGCTGCGCGCGTCTTGACGCAGGGGCTATGTACGCCGTGCCATGATCATGACGTGGACCACCTGCTCAGCCCCTACGGGGCAGTCCTGCTCGCGTCGTTCGGGGGGCCGAACGGTCCTGACGAGGTCATGGCGTTCCTGCGTCGTGTCGCCGCCGGCACTGGTGTTCCCGAGGCCCGGCTCACTGCGGTTGCTGAGCACTACTACGCCCGCGGGGGCGTCAGCCCGATCAACGCCGCGAACCAGGCCCTGCGCGCAGCCCTGGCTGACGAGCTCACCCGGCGCGGGGTGCCGGTGCCGGTGGTGTGCGGTAACCGCAACGCCCCCCCGGAGTACGACGACGCCCTGGACGCCGCGGCCCAGGCCGGCGCCGACCGTGTGCTTGCCTTGGTCACCAGCGCGTTCGCGAGCTACTCGGGGTGCCGGCAGTACCGCGAAGACTTCGCCGCCGTGCTCGTTGGCCGTGACATGGTGCTGGACAAGGTGCGCGCGTTCTTCAACCACCCCGGTTTTGTCGAGGCGAACACCGACGTCCTCGTCGCTGCGTGTGCCGAGCTGGGCCAGGTCGACCGTGTGGTGTTCGTCACCCACTCGCTGCCCCTGGCGATGCAGGACGCCTCAACCGTGTGCGCCCCGGGGTATGTCGCCCAGCACCTGGACGTCGCCGCCCAGGTCGCTGCCGGTGCCGCGGGCCGCCTGGGTGTGGCCGACCTGCCGTGGGACCTCGCGTACTGCTCACGTTCAGGCCCCCCACGCCAACCATGGCTCGAACCTGACGTCAACGACCACCTCGTCGCGCTCGCCGCCGACGGTGTGCGACGCGTCGTGCTCGTCCCCGTCGGCTTCTTGTGCGACCACATGGAAGTCGTCAACGACATCGACACCGACGCCGTCGCCACCGCCCACGCTCACGGAATGACCGTCGTGCGGGCCCCCACCGTCGGCACCCACCCGGCGTTCGTCGCCGGCCTGGTCGACCTCCTGCTCGAACGAGCCGCCGCCGAACGCGCCCGCGGCGCTGGCACCGCCGTCCCCGACCCCGTCCGCGTCGGCCCCCTGCCCGCCCTGCCCGACCGCTGCCCCCCCGACGGCTGCCGCCGCGAGGCCGGCGTCGGCTCAGGCCGCCCCGCCGCCTGCACCGTCGACGTGGACCGTCCACCGCACACGCCGTGAGTGCCCCCTGCCCCTCCGCATCGGCACAACTCCACCAGGTTCGTGATCAGCTCCGTGGCGCCCTTCGTCTTCGGTCCGCGGGCCGACGGTCCACGTTGAAGACCTCATCTCGGCCAGCGGTGTGCACCCCCAGCGAATGCCCAGGTGGTCGAGCCTGAGGATGGACATGTAGCCCACAGTCTTCGGACTGGGGGTGATGCTGGGTCTGGGCTGAGGTCGTGGGGTGACCGCAGCCATGTCATGTCTTCAGCGCGTTGGCGCACTCTGGGTTGCGACGTGCTCGACCGGCCTCGCCAGCGCGACCAACGTTCGTTGGCACCGCCCCCGGCGTGTGCAACAGGTCAGCGGTGCGGCTTGGACCGCACCACCAAGACGATCCCAGCAACCAACGGAGCCCCGACGATCACGAGGAACGCCGTGAGCGCACCGGCGTAGTACGCAGCCCCGTTGCGTGGTTCGACCGCGGTGCCTGCGCTGGCAGCACCGAGCCGTCCGAGGAGAAGAACAGACCCCAGCACGATCAAGATGATCCCCGTGACCAGCTTCCCCTTGTGCCGCGCGGCTGGCGCGACGGGGTGCGGGAAATATCCAGGATGCTGCTGCGGTCCCGGCGGACCGTAGTAACCAGGATAATGTTCCGCGGGACCTGGGCCCGGCACCGGTTGCGGCGTTTCCCACTGCCCGGGCACTGCCCCGCTTGGTTGATTCGAGCTCATAGCATTCCTCCCTGTTCAGTGTCGATGCCGAAGTTTGGGTCGGCAAGAGGTTCCCAGTCTCCGAACTCTGGATAGTCGATCCAGAGGTTGTCCGTGCGGTAGTCGTCGAACTTCGCGACCAACTGGGT
>WRCL01000270.1 GCA_009783975.1 Micrococcales bacterium | reverse complement strand
GCCGAACGCCCAGTCGATGTCTCCCTCGCGGCTCATCTGCTCGCGTTTGGCCAGCAGCGGGGCGAGCTTGGGGTGGGGGGTGAACCCGTCGGGCAGGTTCGTGTGGGCCTGGCCGATACGTTCGAGGGCTTGGGGGGCGACGGCGGTCTGCCACCCGACCATGACCCCGGCGTCTGAGTGCTGGGCGCCTGGGACCTCCAGGCCCCCGACGAGCTCGGCACCTTGCTGAGGTTTCCACCCGTGCTCGCGGGTCTCGGTGAGGATCTGGTCCAGCCGGGTCTGGTAGTCGCGCAGGGCCTGCTCGGCCTCCTCGACAGTGATGTCGCCGCGGGAGACCAGCGACTCGGTGTAGAGCTTGCGCACCGAACGTTTGGCCTCGATGAGGTTGTACATCAGCGGCTGGGTCATCGACGGGTCGTCGCCCTCGTTGTGCCCGCGCCGGCGGTAGCACACGAGGTCGACGATGACGTCGCGGTCGAACTCCTGGCGGTAGGCGAACGCGAGCTCGGCGGTGCGCACAACAGCCTCGGGGTCGTCACCGTTGACGTGGAAGATCGGGATCTGCAGGCCTTTGGCCACGTCGGTGGCGTAGTACGACGAACGCGAGCTGGACACCCCAGCGGTGAAACCGACCTGGTTGTTGACGATGACGTGGATGGTGCCGCCGGTGCGGTACCCGCGCAGCTGGGCGAGGTTGAGGGTTTCGAAGACCACACCCTGCCCGGCGAACGCCGCGTCACCGTGGATGAGGATCGGCAGCACCGAGAAGCTCGCACCACCAAGGTCGATCCGGTCTTGTTTGGCCCGCACAACACCTTCGAGCACCGGGTCGACGGCCTCCAGGTGGGAGGGGTTCGCCGCGAGGTACACCTTCGTCGTCGCCCCCGACGACGCGGTGAACACACCTTCGGTGCCCAGGTGGTACTTCACGTCACCAGACCCCTGGACAGTCGTGTCGTCGGTGATGCCCTCGAACTCGGAGAAGATCTGCCCGTAGGACTTGCCGGCGATGTTCGCCAGGACGTTCAGGCGCCCGCGGTGGGCCATACCGATCGCCACCTCGTCGAGCTTGGCCTCAGCCGCGCACGACAAGACCGCGTCGAGCAGGGGGATGAGCGACTCGCCGCCTTCGAGGGAGAAACGTTTTTGCCCGACGTACTTGGTCTGCAAGAACGTCTCGAACGCCTCGGCAGCGTTGAGGGTCCCCAAGATCCGCAGCTGGTTCTCACGCGGGGTGCGTTCCCACCCGCACTCCAACCGTGCTTGCATCCACTTGCGCTGGGCTGGGTCTTGCATGTGCATGTACTCCACCCCGACGGTGCGGCAGTACGAGTCGCGCAGCAACGACAGCACCTGGCGCAACGTGGCCCGCTGCCCGCCAAGGAGCCCACCGGTGGAGAACTCGCGGTCCAGGTCCCACATCGTCAGCCCGTGGCTCTGCATGTCGAGGTCTGGGTGCTTGCGCATCTTGAATGCCAGCGGGTCGGTGTCGGCCATGAGGTGCCCGCGTGAGCGGTAGGAGTGGATGAGCTCGAAGATCCGGGCGGGTTTGACCGCTTCGGCGTCGGGGTCGGCGGGGGTGTCGGCCACCCAGCGTGTCGGTTCGTACGGCACGCGCAACGCGGTGAAGATCCGGTCGTAGAACTCGCCAGTCCCGATGAGCTTTTGGCCGATGAGGCGCAAGAAGTCACCGGACTGGGCGCCTTGGATGATCCGGTGGTCGTAGGTCGAGGTGAGCGTGAGGATCTTGGAGATCCCCATCTGGTTGAGGCGGTCCGCGCTCGTGCCGGCGTACTGGGCGGGGTACTCCATCGCCCCGACGCCGATGATCGCGCCCTGCCCGACCATCAGACGTGGCACCGAGTGGGTGGTGCCCAACGTGCCGGGGTTGGTCAGCGAGATCGTCGTGTCGGCGAAGTCGGCGACCTCCAGGGCACCGGAGCGCGCACGGCGCACGAGGTCTTCGTAGGCGGCGAGGAACTGCTTGAAGTCCAGCGTGTTCGCCTTCTTGATCGACGGGACCATGAGCTGGCGGGTCCCGTCAGGGCGTGGCAGGTCGATCGCCAGGCCGAGGTTGACGTACGCGGGGTTGAGCACCGACGGTTTGCCGTCCTGCTCGATGTACGCGGCGTTCATCGAGGGCATCTCGGCCAGGGCCTCGACGACGGCGAAGGCGATGAGGTGCGTGAACGAGACCTTGCCGCCGCGGGTACGGGCCAGGTGCTTGTTGATGATCGAACGGTTGTCGACGAGCAGGTGGGCTGGGACGGCACGTACCGACGTCGCGGTGGGCACGTCCAGCGACGCGGCCATGTTCGTCACCACACGTGCAGCCGGGCCGCGCAGGCGCTGGACGTCGTCGGTCGCTTCAGCCCCGTCGTGCCCGCCGGCGATGGACTGGGCGAACGCGGCGTAGCCGGCGACGGCTTCTTGGGCGGTGACGACGATCGGCCCGTCGGGCACCGCAGGTGCCTGGGGGGGTGCAGGTGTGACAGCTGGGACCACCGCCGGCGCCGTCGACGGCCGGTAGTTCTCGAAGAAGTCCCACCAGGCGGGGTCCACCGATGCCTTGTCGGCCAGGTACTGCTCGTACAGCTCGTCGACCAACCACTCGTTCGCTCCGAAGTCGGCTGGCTGGGGGTCTGGGTTGGCTGTCACAGGTTCTCGCCCACTCTCCGCGCGGCCGGTGCCGCATCGTTAGCTGGTACGACCCCCACCCTACGGCGCGCTGCGGTGGGCGGCCCCGCCCAGATCGCGAATTTCGCGCCAGCTCACCCGTGTTTCAGAAAAACTGGTGAACATGCCCTGCCTCACTCAGGTGTGCCGGGCAGCGTCATCCGCATCGTCGTGCCCTGCCCGGCGTCGGCGACCTCGATCGTGCCGCCGTGCAACCCGACTGTCAGGCGCACGATCGCCAGGCCCAGCCCGGTGCCGCCAGTCGACGCCTGCCCGGTGATCGCCGGGGTGTTGCCGCGGGCGAACCGTTCGAACAGGTGGGCGCGTTGGTCAGGGGCGATCCCCGGGCCGTGGTCGACGACGTCGATGCGCACGTTCGCCCCGACCCGTGAGCCGCGCACGACGACCTCGCAGTCGTTGGGCGAGTGCCGGGTGGCGTTGGCGAGCAGGTTGGTCAGCACCTGGTGCAGACGTTCGCGGTCACCGGGCACGACGAGGTCGGCCGGGTCGACCTCCACGGTGTACCGCAGCCCCCGGGGCTGGCCGAGCACCCGCACCTCGCTCACAGCGGCCTCGGCAAGGTCGGCGACACTGACGTGCGCGACGTCCAGCGCCCCGGCACCCGCCTCGATCCGTGACAGGTCGAGCAGCTGGGAGATGATCATCGACAGCCGTTCGGTCTGGTCCAGCGCGGCGCCGAGGGCTGACGAGGTCGGTTCGGTCACACCGTCGACCATGTTCTCCAGCTGGGCGCGCAACGCTGCGACCGGGGTGCGCAGCTCGTGGGAGACGTTCGCGATGAGCTCGCGCCGGGTCGTGTCAGCGTGCTCGAGGTCGGCGGCCATGGAGTTGAACGCGACCGCGAGCTGGCCGACCTCGTCACGGCTGGATGCCTGGACCCGCCGGGTGTAGTCCCCGCCGGCCATCGCCCGGACCGCAGCGGTCATCTCACGCAGCGGGGAGGTCATCCCCCGGGCGAGCACCTGGATGAGCACGAGCGAGACGACCAGGACCACCGGGAACGTGCGGCTGGTCCCAAGCTTGAGGTAGAAACCCAGCCACGTCAGGCCCGCGGCGAACGCGACGACCGCGAGCACCAGGACCCCGAGCTTGAGCTTGATCGTCGGGAACTGGTCGAGCGGACGGACGTCGGGCAGGTGCGAGGACGCAGGTGTCCGCCCGTGGCGGACCCGGGGCGACGTCACGGGGTCTGCGATGGTTCGAAGGCGTACCCCACACCGTGG
>WRCL01000269.1 GCA_009783975.1 Micrococcales bacterium | reverse complement strand
GGTGCTTTCCACACGGGTTGGCGCTGGATCTGTTCGGACGGGGCGATCCCGGCGTACCCAGCCATGCCGACCGCCGTGTTCGACCCGGTGGGCACGACGTAGCCGTCGGCGTCGCGGGCGACCTGGACCACACGCAGCGGTTCGAGCCTCACGCGTTGACCGTCACGTTCGACGACGACCTCGACCGCGGTGTCCGACGACGTCGCACGGATCGTCTCCGACAGCTGGTCCCAGCTGGTGATCTCGTGCCCGTCCCAGGAGACGACTTTGTCACCAGCACGCAGCCCTGCGGCTTTCGCCGGTGAGGCTGGCGCGTCAGGCGCGCATGGCGCGGCTGTGCCGGTCGGCACGCACGCGGGCACGTCGGCGACGGTGGTCGTCCGCGTCGGCAGCCCGAGCCCGACGAGGGCCACACTCATGAGCACGACCGCGAGCAGCAGGTTCATCAGCGGTCCGCAGAACATCACAACAAGCTTTTTGGGGACCGACAGCCGGTAGAACGCCCGGTGGTCCTCGCCTGGGTGGATCTCTTCGGCGCTCATCTCGCGGGCGTCGGCCGCCGCACGGCCCCACCAGGTGGTCGGGGCGCCGGCTCCGACGGCCTCACGTGTGGGGTACATCCCCACGAGGCGGACGTACCCGCCGAGCGGGATCCACTTCAGCCCGTACTCGGTCTCACCTTTGACTTTCGACCAGACCGTCGGCCCGAAGCCGATCATGTACTGGCTGACCCGCACGCCGAACTTCTTCGCCGGGAGCATGTGGCCGACCTCGTGCATCCCGATCGAGAACAAGATCCCGAGGACGATGATGACGACCCCACCAACATAGGCCATGACGTTGCTCCTCCTTCGTCGGCCACCATTGTGCCCGAGAACTACATCGGTCTGCGCACGGCGGGGCACGAGGGCCCGGGCAAGGGCGGGTGTGGAGCCAGCCTGTCAGACGCCGGCGGTGTCGGGCACAGCGGCCGTGTCGGGGACAGCGGCGTCAGTGCGGGCACGGACCAGCCCGGCGCCGGCACCTGCGAGGACCACAGCCGCGACAAGCACGAGCAACCAGCGACCAGGCCCCACCTTGGCGATGTTGGACACTGCGACAAGACCAAGCACCACCGCACCGACGACACTGGCGGCACCGGGCACGAGCGTGCCGGGCCGATGACGCCGCCACTGCACGACGAGCGGGCCGAAGTAGGTGTTCGCACTGGCGGTGAACAGCGACGCGACGCCAAGCCCGGCGATGACCAGCGCGATGCCCACCGGACGGTCGAGCGTCGTCCAGCTGGCACGTACGAGCACGAAGCCGACGGCGACCAGCCCCAGCCACCCCACAGCCAGGTACCGCGACGCCGGCGCGCCACGTGTGACGAACATGCCGAGCACGACGGTGGGCACCACGACGACGAGCGCGACGACGAGCTGGCCCAGCATGGCGTCGTGGGCGTTGGGGATCCGCAGCAACGCGACCAGCCCGACCAGCGCCCCGCCGACGACAGCGCACAGCCCGGCCGCGCCGACGGCCAACGGTTGGTTGCCGTGCACCGACAACCCAGGCACCCCCACACGCACAGCCGGCGCCGGCGCCGGACGGGCGGGGGCGACCAGGGGGCGCGTGCGTGCGGCGAGCGTCGCCGGCCGTGCGGGCATCCGGGCCGGGGCGGGCCCGGCCCGCCCCGCCACGAGGACGTCGCGCCCCGGCCCGGCGGCGCGCGCGTCAAGACGACGTCGGGTGGACGACACGAGCTGGGTGACCAGGACCAGGGCCAGGGCGAGGACGAACATCACCGTCGCCCACACGTTCGCCTGTGCTGGCAGACCACGGGTGGCCCCGACGTACACGAACATCGGGAACGTCCTGACCGCGCCAGCGTTGAAGTTCGTCACGATGTAGTCGTCGAACGACAAGCTGAACGACAGCAGCGCCGCCGCGGCGATCCCGGGCAGCAGCAGCGGGAACGTGACGCGGAAGAACGCGACCACTGGCGAGGCGTACAGGTCGGCGGCCGCTTCTTCCAAGGCAGGGTCCAGGCTCGCCACGCGTGCCTTGACGGTGATGACGACAAAGCTGACGCAGAACACCACGTGCGCGGCGACGATGGTCCAGAACCCGTACACGGCGTGCACAGCCAAGAACTGGGCGCCCAGCGCCGCGCCGAGCACGATCTCAGGGGTGCACATCGGCAAGAAGATCAGCATGTTCACCACCGAACGGCCGCGGAAGCGCGACCTCACCAACGCCACAGCCAGCAAGGTGCCCAGGACTGTGGCACCAGTCGTGGCGGTCGCGCCGATCTTCAACGAGGTGGTGAACGCCTCGCACACACCGGGCACATCGCACGGGTGGGCCCAGTTGTCCCAGGTGAACCCGTTCCACGTCCGGTTCGCCTTGTGGTAGGTGTTGAAGCTGAACACCACCGTGTACACGATCGGCGTGAGCAGGTAGACGAAGGCGACAGCGGCGGCCAGCGGGATGGTCGCCTCACCGATGCGCACCCGCCGGGCCCGGCCACGGTAGGTGGCACGCCCGAGCCACAGCACGAACAAGAACACTGCGGGCAGGCAGCACAGACCCAGCGCGAACCTCGTGCCACGGCCGAACGCGCGTGCCAGCTCGACCATGACCACAACCCCGACGATCACCTGGGCGCCACCGAGGAACACCCACACGACCAACCCCCCCGGTGGCACGGTGAGCATGAGCGCGGCCTGGCCCGCAGGGGCGAGGTACCACACCAGCCACCACGCCGGGCGGCCGATGGTCGACAGCAGCACAGTCCAGCTGTACCCGGGCACCCACGCTGCCCACCGTGGCGCCCCTGCTTTGGCGAAGACGCCGGAGTAGGCCAGCGCGCTGAGCACGTACACGACCACGCCGACCGCACCCAGGACGACGCGGTTCGCCGAGGGGTTCATCACCGCGAGGTTGACCGTGGTGAGGATCGGGTCGGTCACAACAGCTCCTCGGTGCCCGAGCGGCGCACGTAGGTGATGACGAGCACCAAGATCACAGCCATGAGCATCGCCGACAGCGACGCAGCCGTGGGGTAGTCCAAGAGCTTGGTGAACCGTGCGTCGATGACCTGCCCGACCGTGGCAGTGTTCACAGAGTTGCCCAGCAACGACGAGTTCACGTAGTCGCCAGACGCGGGGATGAACACCAGCAGCGTCCCCGCGACCACACCGGGCATGGACAACGGGAAGGTCACCTTGCGGAACGTGGCGAACGGCGAGGCGTACAGGTCGGCGCCAGCCTCGAGCATGAGCGGGTCGAGCCGTTCGAGGTTGGCGTAGATCGGCAGCACCATGAACGGCAAGAAGCTGTAGACCAGGCCGCAGACCACGGCGAACGGTGTGGCGTTGAGGTGTTCGCCTGCGGGCAGCATGTTCCACCAGTGCAGCGCGTGCACGACCGGTCCGGAGTCAGCGAAGATGTTCCGCCAGGCCACGGTACGCAAGATGAACGAGGTGAAGAACGGGGCGATGACCAAGACCAGCAGCAGTCCCTGCAACATCTTGCGGTGGCGGGCACGTACCGCGATCGCGTAGGCCATCGGGAACCCGATGGCCAACGTCGCCAGGGTCGCGACCGCGGCGAACCCCAGGGAGCGGACGAGCTGGCGCCAGAACCGGTCCAGCGAGCTGGAGTAGTTCTGCCACTGCAAGGCTGGGGTGTACTCACCCAGGTCACCGCCGGGCACTGGTGTGTACAGGCTGGTGGCCAGCAGCACCCCCACCGGCAGGACGAAGAACACCACGAGGTAGACCACGGCTGGTCCGACCAACCACCAGTGCCGGCCAGAACGAGCCTGGGCCTTGGGGGCTGCGTGGGGTTGCGTCCCGGCGCCGAGCCCAGCGAGCAGGCTCACACCGCACCGTCCAGCTCACTGGCGCCCTCGTGGGCGTCGGCGTCGCCGTCGAGGCC
>WRCL01000268.1 GCA_009783975.1 Micrococcales bacterium | reverse complement strand
GCGTGCGTGCGACGGACACGGTTGAGGAGCAGACCACATGCGACGGGTGACGAGGTTCGTGCTTGCGGGGGCCGTCGGTGCGGTGTGCCTGGTGGGGGCTGCCCCCGCCCACAGCGCCCCGGCCGCGTCCATCGACGAGGTCGACGTGCAAGCCGCGCTGACGAGCAAAGGTGTGCTCAGCGTGGAGCAGACGTTCACGCTGGGGTCGTCTGCGCCGCCGACGTTGTCCCAAGACATCCCGCGCCACACTGACACCGACGGGATGCGGTACTCCTACGACGTCACCGACATCTCGGCGACCGTCGACGGCAAGAACGTCACGCCGAAGCAGTCGCGCACCGCCCACGCCACACGGGTGTCGGTGCCCGTTGCCGGGGCGACGACTGTCGTGGTCACCTACCAGGTCACCGGGGCGACGGTCGCGACAGTCGACGACAGGGTCTCGTTCGTCTGGCCGGTGCTCAACGGGCTCAACGCTGATGTCGACCGTGTCACCGGGGTCGTCGACGTCCCTGTCGGGGCGGTGTTCTTCGACTGCCAGGCGGGCCCGCCAGGCGGGTTGCTCAGGTGCAGCACCTACTGCGGCGGCACCCACGAGTGCCGGTCCCTGACGTTCACCCACACAGGCCTGGCCGCGGGGGAGGCGCTCGAGGCGGAGGTGGCCTTCCCCAGCAACGTCATGGAGGTCACCGAGCAGGTCTCCAAGCTGCGCACCCTTGCCGACTCGTTCACCCTCGGCGCCGCTGAGCTGGGGGCGCTGGGCGCGATCGTCGTCGCCGGCGGTGTGCTGCTGTTCTTGTGGTGGCGCCGGGCCCGCACAGCCGGGTACGACGGGACGCCCGTCGCGGTCGCGTCGCTCACCAGCGACGACGGGCGGGTGCGGCTGACGGTCGAGCCGACCGGACGCCCGGGGATGATCGGGACCATCGTCGACTCGCAGGTGGACCCTGCTGACATCCTCGCGACGATCCTCGACCTGGCCCAGCGCGGGTTCGTGCGTATCACCGAGCTGCGCACGTCGACCTACCAGGCCTCGGACTGGCGTTTCACCCGGCTCGAGGCCGACGAGTCCGAGCTCATGACGTACGAGCGCCTGCTGCTGGACACCTTGACGACCTCTGAGGTCACCGTCTCTGACCTGTGCACGAGCGTGGGCGAGTCCATCGCCGCGGTGCAGGACGCGGTCTACGACGAGGTCCTCGCCGCCGGGTGGTACTCGCGCCTGCCGTCGGCCAGGCCCGCCGCGGTGCTGTGGGCGTGGGGTGGTATCGCCGCGGCCGTCGTCGCCGCTGGGGTGCTCGCGGCCTGGACGACGTTCGGCCTGGCTGGGCTGGGGCTCATCGCCGTCGCCGTCGTCGCCCTGGCCGTCGCCGCGCAGGTGCCTGCGCTCACCTCGACCGGGGCTGCGGTGTGCGCGGGTCTCGCGGGGCTGGCTGAACAGCTGCACACCTGCCCCGTCGACGGTGTCGACGCAGGTGAGGAGTACACCAAGATCTCGCAGATCTTGCCGTACGCAGTCGTCCTCGGCGGGTGGGACCGGTGGCTGGAGGCTCTTGTCGCGGCCGACCCCGACCCCGACCCGGACTCCACAGACCTGTCGTGGTACCACGCCCCCGACGACTGGCACATGCAAGACCTGCCCCACAGCCTCGACTCGTTCATCACCGTCGTCACCGGTCGCCTGTTCACCCGGTCCTGACCCCGTGAGGGTGCTCGCGGCCATCTCCGGCGGGGTGGACTCTGCGGTCGCTGCAGCCCTGGCGCTCGAGGCAGGCCATGACGTCGTCGGGGTGCACCTGGTGCTCGCCAGCGCCGCTGGGGGCTCGGGGTGCGCCGACAGCGCCGCGGACGCCGAGCAGGTCGCCGCCGCCGTGGGCATCGAGCTGCAGGTGTGGGACCTGTCGGCGCAGTTCACGCAGCTGGTCATGACCGACTTCTTGGCCCAGTACGCCGCCGGGCGCACCCCCAACCCGTGCGTGCGGTGCAACGAGCACGTGAAGTTCGGCCTGCTCGTCGCCCAGGCGCAGGCGTTGGGTTTCGACGCGGTGTGCACCGGTCACTACGCCCAGGTCAGCACCGACGGCGACCAGGTGGTGCTGCGCCGCGCCGCGTACGTGCCCAAGGACCAGTCGTACGTCCTGGCCGCCGCCGGCCCGGCCCGTCTGGCCCGGGTGCTGTTCCCGCTGGGCGCGGTTACGAGCAAGGACGAGGTCCGTGCCATGGCCGCCGCGCGCGGGATGGTCGTCGCCGACAAACCCGACTCGTTGGACCTGTGCTTCGTCCCCGACGGTGACCTGCGTGGTTTCTTGCGTGCCCAGCTCGGCCCGGCCCCCGGTGAGATCGTCGAGGCCGACGGGACCGTCGTCGGTCACCATGAGGGCACCTACGGTTTCACCATCGGCCAGCGCCGCGGCCTGAGCATCGGCCGTCCCGCCCCCGACGGCCGCCCCCGCTACGTCGTGGCCCTGGACCCGATCTTGCACCAGGTCGTCGTCGGCCCCGTCGAAGCCCTCGACGTCACCACGATCACCGCCACCACCCCCGTGTGGTTCACCGACGCCCCCGTGACCCGGTGCCTGGTACAGGTCCGCGCCCACGCCGACCCCGTCCCTGCCGTCGTCACCCCAACCGCGACAACCATCGAGATCCACCTCGACGAACCGTTGCGCGGCGTAGCCCCCGGCCAGTCCGCCGTCGGCTACGACGCCGACCGTGTCGTCCTCCAAGCCACCATCACCAGCACGGCGGTGTGAACCACCAGGCACACGTTCAGGACCTCGCACTTGCTGACGACCGGCTGCTGGACGGCCGAGAGTCTCGGGCGGCCAGGCACTTCCCAACACCGGCGGTCGCGGTCCCGACCCAATCCGAGTCGAAACTCGAGTTCGATGGTTAGAGGGCGACTTCGACGATTAAACTGTCGAACTCGCCATCTACCCATCGACCTCATCATGCAACCATCGAACTCGCGCGACCGTCACGCTTGAGCTTGTCGACCGGCGCGAACACGTCGAGCTCAGGGTGCCGGTCGTGCCGGTTTTTGGCCGTGCCGGTCGACCAGCGTGCTCTGGCACCGGTTCGGAGCAGACGAGCGGGGCGTGTCCAGGTCCCCCAGAAGGTCCATCGGCGCCTATGCGGCAGGCTCCAGCGCCCGATGAGAACGGCTACAGCCATGAGCACCCGACCACCGGAGGATCGCATGTCCGACGAGATGACACCACGGCAACCGTTCGTGCCGCAGCAGAAGCGCGCGCCTTCGGTCGAACAGAGGCCGCCGTCGCCCGAGCAGCTCGAGGCGCTCTGGGAAGAGACACCCGCGATGGACTTCGACGTCAACGCCCTACGCGAGGGCTTGTCCGTGGTGCTCAACGACGCGGTGCTCAACTCCAACCAGTGACCCGGACGCGGGGTCGTTGTCCCTCACGGTCTTGCCATACGATGCCCAGGTCGGCGCTGGTTGGCCGACAATGTCACATCGCTGTGCAGCACCCACCGTCCGTACACCCGTCGCAGCGCGCAGTGCAGCTGATCGAGATGTTGATCGCTGGAGACCACAGCGTGCTCCTACGTGGACAAGACTGTCTGTGGCGCCGCCTGCCCCAGGGCTGTTGGCTCGCAGCGGGTCTTCACCGGTCGGCACGTCACGCACGGGACAACACATACGGATATGTATGACCTCTGCTACGGTGTGGCCATGCGGACGACACAGACCATCGCTGAGAAGGTGCGCGGGGCGCGGCTGCGGTCGAGCTTGTCCATGGGCGACCTCTCACGGCTGGCTGGGGTCTCGCAACCCACGGTCTCGCGCATCGAGTCTGGCGCGGTGACTCCGTCGGCGGGTGTGTACCTGGCCTTGCTGGCTGCAGCCGGGTTCTATGACGACGGGACGCGGATCGTCCCGGTGTCGCGGCCGAGTGCGACCTGGACCGCACGCTGGTTGCTC
>WRCL01000267.1 GCA_009783975.1 Micrococcales bacterium | reverse complement strand
GCTGCTCAAGGGCTGGCACAACTACGTGTGCGTGAACAAGGTCGCCGGGGGCTACCCCGACGACGGCACGTTGTTCGAGATCCCCGAACCGGCAGGTCCGCGGCGGGCTGACAGCCTGGGGGCACAGGTGGTGCGGGTGCGTGAGTGGGCCGAGGAGACGAGCACCGGCGACCGCGACGACCTGGTCCCAGGGGTGAGCGACCGGGCGTGGCGGCAGGTGTCGGTGACGTCGCTGGAGTGCCTGGGACGGCGCTGCTCGATGCTCGCGAGCTGTTTCGCCGACCGGGCCCGCACCGCCGCGCGGTCTGCCGACGTCGTCGTGACCAACCACGCGATGCTCGCGGTGACCGCCACCCGCCAGCCCCAAGCCCTGCCTGAGCACGACGTGCTCGTCGTCGACGAAGCCCACGAGCTCGCCGACCGCGTCACCGCCCAGGCCACCGCAGAGCTGTCGTTGGCCAGCGTCGAGCAGGCCGCCCGGGCCGCGCGGCGCCTGGCGTCGCTGCCGACCACCGACCTGGACTCTGCGGGGCAGGCGCTCGCGGCGGCGCTGGTCGCCAGCCCAGAACAACGTTTTCCCGACGGGTTGCCCGCCGTCTTGGGTGAGAGTGTCGCCGTCGTACGTGACACGGTCCGCGGACTGCTGTCGGCCCTGCGCACCTCAGGACCGACCGGCTCGCCAGAGGCCGAGGCGGGGCGCCAGGTCGCCACCGCCGCGCTGTCGGACCTGTTCGCCGTCGCTGAGCGCCTCGTCACCGCCGACGGCAGCACTGTGCTGTGGTGCGCCCGGGGCACCGACCGTCGTGGCAGCCAGCTGACACGGTTGCACGCGGCCCCGTTGTCGGTCAGCGGCCTGATCCGCCGCCAGCTGCTCGACGGCCGGGTCGCCGTGCTCACCTCGGCGACGCTGAGCCTGGGTGGGTCGTTCGACGCCGCAGCACGCGCGGTTGGCCTCACTGGGGACACGTCACAGGTGCGTCGCGCAGCTGGGCCTGGCGGTGAGTCACCCGCCACGAGCGCCGAGGACGACCCGACCGCAGCCAGCGGTCCAGCTGGCCCCGGTGACAGCGGACCGAGCGCCGAGGACGACCCGGGCGACACCCGCGAACCCCAGCAGCCCACCGACCCCACCGAGGACCAGCCCAGCACGTCATCTGAGCGCCCACCAAACCGTGGGCCGCACCCCACCGGGAACCACGGGGCCACATTCCAGCGCGACGACAACCCCCAGCCGGACAGGTCTGCACACACGTGGGTGGGGCTCGACGTGGGCAGCCCGTTCGACTACCCCCGGCAAGGGATCTGCTACGTCGCCGCCCACCTGCCTGCCCCGGGACGCGACCCGGCGACGCAGGCTCAGCTCGACGAGATCGAAGCCCTCGTGCGCGCAGCCGGTGGACGCACCCTCGGGTTGTTCTCCTCGCGCCGCGCCGCCGACGCCGCCGCCGAGGCGATGCGCCAACGCCTGGACGTGCCTGTGCTCGCCCAAGGCGACGACCAGCTGCCCACCCTCGTCGCCCAGTTCGCCGACAACCCAGCGACGTGCCTGTTCGGCACCTTGTCGTTGTGGCAGGGGGTCGACGTGCCCGGTGCGACGTGCCGGCTGGTGATCATCGACCGCATCCCGTTCCCCCGCCCCGACGACCCCCTGGCCGCGGCCCGCTCCGAAGCGGTCGCCAAGGCCGGTGGCAGCGGTTTCATGGCTGTCTCGGCGACCCACGC
Source organism: Micrococcales bacterium (assembly GCA_009783975.1). Classification (GTDB taxonomy): domain Bacteria; phylum Actinomycetota; class Actinomycetes; order Actinomycetales; family Cellulomonadaceae; genus Cellulomonas. The sequence continues at coordinate 2,233 of WRCL01000267.1, read as the reverse complement.
GGCGCTGCTGCTCGCCCAGGGCGCAGGCCGCCTCATCCGCACCACCACCGACCAGGGCGTCGTCGCGGTCCTCGACCCCCGCCTGGTCACCGCCCGGTACGGCACCTACCTCACCGGGTCGTTGCCCCCGTTCTGGCCCACGACCAACCGCGACGTCGTCCTGGCCGCACTACGTCGTCTGGCTGCCAGCGACAGTGGCTGACGACCAGGTCCTGTACCGGCCGGTGCAGTCAGGTCTGGTATGGATACCTGTCTGTCAGGGCTCCGGGCTGTCAAGCAGGCGTCGGCACTCGACCAGCTCGCGACCGGACAGCGGGTGTTTTCCTGCGCCCATGGGATGGCAACGAGGACCTGGGTCGGCCCATGACCAGCCCAACCCAAGCCGTTGGTCGCCAACCTAAGCCGTAGACGGCTTAGGTTGGGTCTCACTGGTAGGTTCGGCACGCACGGACGGAGGCTGTGATGAGCGACTTGGCGGACCTTCCCGAGATCGGTCCGGTCACCGTGGCGAAACTCGTAGCGGTCGGGATCACAGACACCGCGACGTTGCGTGACGTCGGCGCCCGCGAGGCGTTCGTGCGGATCCGGGCACAGGTCGACCCTGGGGCCTGCCTGCAGATGCTCACCGGCCTGGAGTGCGCAGTGCGGGGGGTGCGGGCCTCGGTGCTTCCCCCGGCGGACAGGGCCGAGCTGCGCACGTGGTTCCGCGCCCTGGAGGACGGGACGACCGGGCACCGACCGTGAGCCTCGGCTGCCGCCACGGTCCACCGCACGGGCTTGCGGGGTATCCTCAGAGGCATGGTCGACCACGGGTTGCTCGAGCGCGCACTGAGCCTCGGCGAGAGCGAGCGCCGTGAGTTGATCGAGCTCTTGTAGGACTCGCTCGACGACACCCCCGTCACTCCAGAGGTCGCCGCGCTCATCGCCAAGCGCCTGGATGAGGCCGATGCCCACCCTGAGGACCTCATGACACTCGACGAGTTCGAACGCGAAGTCTGGGCACGCCGCACCACATGACCCACGGACCAGCCGAGGCCGGTCAGCGGGCGACGGCCTGGAGCTGGTGGGCAAGACCCGGGTCGACGCGGGCGCGCAGGGCGGTGCCGTCTTCGCGGTGCTCGCAGTGCTCGACCTCGCCGCGTTCGTGGACCAGGTGGACCAGGTCACCACGGTCGTAGGGCACGACGACGTCGACGAGGACGTCAGGGCGCGGCAGGGTGTCGGCGACCAGCTGGCACAGCTCGTCCAGGCCTTCGCCGGTGCGGGCGGAGATCACCACAGCCCCCGGCTCCTTGGTGCGCAACCGGGCGATCTGCGCCAGGTCGGCAAGGTCGGCCTTGTTGAGCACGATGACCTCAGGCAGGTCACCGGCCCCGTCGATCCCGGCGAGCACGGTGCGCACCGCAGCGATCTGCCCCTCGGGGTCGTCGTGGGCGGCGTCGACGACGTGCACGACGATATCGGCCTCGGCGACCTCCTCGAGGGTGGAACGGAACGCCTCGACCAGCTGGTGCGGCAACGACCGGACGAACCCGACAGTGTCGGTGAGGGTGTAGGCACGCCCGTCGGGCGTGGTCGCGCGGCGCACCGTGGGGTCCAGCGTCGCGAACAGGGCGTTCTCCACGAGCACCCCGGCACCGGTCAGCTGGTTGAGCAGCGAGGACTTGCCGGCGTTGGTGTACCCGACGATCGCCACCGACGGCACGCCGTGCCGCTCGCGCGAGCGGCGTTTGGTGGCCCGTGCTGGTGCCATCGCGGCGATCTCGCGCCGCAACCGGGCCATGCGCGTGCGGATCCGGCGCCGGTCCAGCTCGATCTTCGTCTCACCGGGGCCACGTGACCCCATCCCCTGCGCGGCCCCGCCGACCTGCCCACCGGCCTGCCGGGACATCGACTCACCCCACCCGCGCAGACGCGGCAGCAAGTATTCCAGCTGGGCCAGCTCGACCTGGGCCTTGCCCTCCCTGGACTTGGCGTGCTGGGCGAAGATGTCCAAGATCAGCGCCGTGCGGTCCACGACCTTGACCTTGACGACGTCTTCCAGGCCACGGCGCTGCGAGGGTGCCAGCTCGCAGTCAGCGATGACGGTGTCGGCACCGAGGGTCGCGACGAGGTCCGCGAGCTCGGCGGCCTTGCCTGACCCCAGGTACGTCGCCGGGTCAGGGTTGCCCCGGCGTTGCAGCATCCCGTCGAGCACCTGCGACCCGGCGGTCTCGGCCAGCGCCGCCAGCTC
>WRCL01000266.1 GCA_009783975.1 Micrococcales bacterium | reverse complement strand
CCGATCGTCGTCATCGGCACGACGAACGACCCTGCGACACCGTACGTGTGGGCCGAGGCCCTGGCGTCGCTGCTGGGTTCGGCCGTGCTCGTCACCTACCAAGGAGAGGGCCACACGGCCTACACCTCAGGTGACGTGTGCATCCAGCGTGCCGTCGACGGCTTCCTCGTCGACGGGAAGGTGCCCAAGGACCGCCTCATGTGCTGATATGACACGACCTGGTCTCAGGACCTCAGGCTGCTGGCAATTCGGGCGCGTTCGTGAAAGGCTCGGGCGTGCCGAGACCTGTGTGGCGCGTCGCTGCGTCACCGGTCGCGACCACTGCCGCACCCAGCGCGCTTGAGCCGGAAGGACCGTCAACATGGGCAAGTACGCCGTCACTGACCCCGCCACTGGTGAGGTCGTCAACTCCTACCCCACAGCGACCGACGAAGAAGTCGAGGCGGCACTGGCCGCCGCGTCGGCGGCCAGCACGGGCTGGGCGCGCACGACGAGCGTCGCCGAACGCGCTGCCCTGGTGCGCCGCGTCGCCGACCTGTTCGACGAGCGCAAAGAAGAGCTTGGCGCGCTCATCTCCCGCGAGATGGGCAAACCCCTGGCCGACGCGGTGGGCGAAGCCGAGTTCGCCGGGGCGATCTTCGGCTACTACGCCGACAACGCCGAGGCGCTGCTGGCTGACAAACCTGTCGAGCTGTCCGACGGTGAGGGGTCCGCGCTCATCCGGCACGCCCCCCTGGGTGTGCTCGTCGGGGTCATGCCGTGGAACTTCCCCTACTACCAGGTCGCCCGGTTCGCTGGTCCGAACCTGTGCGTGGGCAACCCGGTCATCCTCAAGCACGCATCCCAGTGCCCGGAGTCGTCGGCTGCGATCGGCAAGATCCACCAGGACGCCGGGTTCCCCGTCGGGGCGTACACCAACCTGTACGCCAGCACCGCCCAGGTCTCGGCGATGATCGCCGACCCGCGGACCGTCGGTGTCTCCCTCACCGGGTCTGAAGGCGCCGGGATCGCTGTGGCCGAGGTCGCCGCGAAGAACCTCAAGAAGGTCGTCCTCGAGCTTGGTGGGGCGGACCCGTTCATCGTGCTGTCGACCGCGGACCTGGACGCGACGGTCGCCGACGCTGTGGCCGCGCGGATGGACAACACCGGCCAGTCGTGCAACGGGGCCAAACGGTTCGTCATCGCCGCGGACCTGTACGACGAGTTCGTCGAGAAGTTCACCGCGGGTCTCAAAGCCGCGGCTGAGGGGATCGCGCCGCTGTCGTCGGTCGGTGCAGCCGAGTTCCTCGGTGAGCAGGTCGACAGGGCCGTCGCCGAAGGGGCCCGGTTCGAGTCGGCCGGCAAGCGCGCCGGTGCGTTCTTCCCCGCCGGGGTGCTGTCGAACATCACCGCCGACAACTCCATCATCCTCGAGGAGCTGTTCGGGCCGGTCGCCATGGTCTTCAAGGCCGCGTCGGAGGACGAGGCCGTCGCGATCGCCAACAACACCCCGTTCGGGCTCGGGTCCTACCTGTACACCACGGACCGTGAGCAGGCAGACCGGGTTGCCAACCGGATCGAGGCTGGCATGGTCTACGTCAACTGCGTCCTCGCCGACGCGCCCGAGCTGCCTTTCGGCGGTATCAAGCGTTCTGGTTTCGGCCGGGAGCTGGGCTACCTGGGCATCGAGGAGTTCGTCAACAAGAAGCTCATCCGCTCAGTGTTCTGACCGAGCGACCAGCAACAGGGCCCGCCCCCGACGGGGCGGGCCCTGTTGCGTCGAACGTCAGGAGATCCGCGGTGAGCCCCACACCGCTTTGGTGTCATTGACGCCGTCGACGACCTGGACGGCTTCCAGGCGGATCCGGGTCTGGCCAGAGATGGGGACCGACACCGAGACCGGCTCGCCGTATGTCACCCGTCTTTCCATGAGCGGGGCGTCAGTGACCGCGTTGACCACGGTGAACAGCACAACGGTGCCCACATGCTCTGGTGTGTCGGCCAGGCCGATCGTCGCGGTGAACGTCGTCGCACCGGCGGGAACCGTGTAGTCCAACGACGGGCGGAACGCGTCGTTCCACATCGTGCACACCAGAGCGCTGCTGTAGGACGTGCCGCCCATCGTCACCGGCCCGCCGACCCAGGGCCCGCCGACGCAGTGCGGTTTTGTCGCGACAGCGCTGGCGACGGTGAGGGTCACCGGGGCCGGCGGGTTCCCAGCGCCACCCTGGCCTCCGCCCGGGGGGTTCTCCGGCGGTGTCTGCTCGCCGGGTTTGCCCTCAGGGGCCGTCGTCGCTTCCGGCGGCTCGTCGTCGGGGGCGTCGCTGGGCACGAGCGTGTCTGGGATGAGCCCGGCAGGAGACTGCGGGGAGCTCTGGCCGGGATCTGCCTCTGCGGGGTTGTCGGGGCCACCAGCGGTGTTGCGGCCGTCCAACGACCGCCACGCACCGACCCCGAGGCCAAGGGCGAGCACCGCCGCTGCGGCCACTGCCGCCAGGGCGAGCTGTCTGCGCCGCCGCGGAGCCGAGGTTCCCGGTCCGGCGGTGTCGCGCCCCGTGGTTGGGTCTGCCTGGGCGTTGCTACGTCTGGTGCGGACCGGCCTGGTCGTCGACGGCGCCGGTGCGGGCGCAGCCAAGACCGACGCGCCGCCCACCTGGCCACCGTCGTGGAGCACGGCCCGCAGCGCCCCGGTCGAGGTGGCGCTCTTCGGGTCGCCCAGCGGTGCGCTCAGGTGCCCGGTCGCCTCGTACAGGACCCGTGCGACGGCGGGGGTGTAGGCCGAGCCGCCTGTGAGGAACAGGTGGGCCAGCACCGTCGTCCCCGACGCTTCCAGGGTCGATCGGGCCAGCGCTGCGATCCGGCGCAGAGGTTCGGCGATGACCTGCTCGTACTCGTCACGGGTGATCGTCACGGTCGTCTCGTTGCCGGCGGCCACCGACACGACGATCTTGGTGTCGGGATGGTCTGACAGGTCTTGTTTGGCAGAGCGGACCGAGTCCAGCAACGTCAGCGCAACGCCGTTGTGCGCCGGGTCGGCCAGCACCGCGACCATGTCGCCGCGGCCTGAGGCCTCGAGCTGGCCGAGCACCCACTGGTACAGCAGGTGGTCGAAGTCGTCGCCGCCCAGGCGCTCGTCGCCCTCGCGGGCCACAACCATGAGCTGTTGACCAGCGACGGCCTCCAGGACCGCGACATCGCACGTCCCCCCGCCGATGTCGACGACCGCGACCCGCGACCCGACCGCCAGCGACTCCGGCTCGACGCTCGCACGTGCTGCGGCGACCGGTTCGGGCAGCAACGTCGTGTGCTCGTTGGCAAAACCCACCAAAGCCGCGGCCTTGAGCAGGGCTGCCTGGCGTTTGGAACCCCAGTGCGCGGGGTGGGTGAGGACGACTTTGTCTGGTCCGGTGCCCCCGGCCGCGGCGATCGACCGGTCGCGCACGACGGCGAAGACCTTGGAGACCATCGTCGAAGCGCGGACGGGCTCAGTGCCCAGCAGCACCGGTTCTTGCCCCAACCGGGTCTTCGGCGCAGCGATGAACGTGTCGGGGTTGGCGCGCCGGGCGTTGAGCGCCGCCTGCCCGACCCGCCAGCGCCCGTCAACCAGGACGACCGCCGACGGCATCGTGTCCGACGACGGTTCGAGCCGGACCCTTTCGATCCGTCCGTCGCACTGCCATGCGGCAGCGGTGTTGACCGTCCCGAAATCGACCGCGAGCACCCAGCCCATACTGCTCCCCACCATCTGGAGGATATGACAACGTCCATGATGCCTGGATTGTCACCGTATCAGACCCCGCATCGCCACACCGGAGCCCACCCGGGTGATGCTCGTCGTCCAACCGGCAGCCCCGCCCAAGCCCCAGGCGCCCATCGGCCTGGTGCGTCAGGTCGCACCTGGCGTCGGGTATGGCACGTGCTCGCCGACCCAGGACCAGTCGACGCGTTCTTGTTCCAGGCGGACCCGGTCGCCGTAGCGGT
>WRCL01000265.1 GCA_009783975.1 Micrococcales bacterium | reverse complement strand
CCAGGCGTACCGGTCGCCGGCGAACGTCACCCACACCAGCAGCAGCGACACGCTCGTGGCGATGAGCAGCGCACCAGGGATGTCGAGCCTGACCTTGCGCCGGGGGGTGGCCGGCAGGTGCAACGTTCGCTGCAAGACGATGATCGCGGCGATGGCGAACGGCAGCGTGCCGTAGAAGTTCGCGCGCCACCCGACAGTGTCGGTGAGCACACCGCCGATGAGCGGCCCACCGACCATCGACACGGCCATGACCCCACCGGTCAGACCCATGTACTTCCCGCGTTCGCGTGGGCTGATGATGTCGGCGATGAGCACGACGGCCAGCGCCGTCAGACCACCAGCGCCGATCCCTTGCACAGCCCGCGCCGCGATGAGCTCGCCGGTGTTCTGGGCAAGTCCGGCCGCCGCCGACGACAGCACCGAGATCGTCAGCGCGACCTGGATGAGCACCTTGCGGTTGCCCAGGTCGGCCAGCTTGCCCCACACCGGGGTCGAGACCGTCGTGGTCAGCAGCGTCGCGGTGACGACCCAGGTGAACGCTGACTGCGACCCGTTGAGGTCGGCGATGATCTTCGGCAGCGACGAAGAGATCAGGCTCGTGGCGAGCATCGACACGAACATCCCGAGCAAGATGCCCGACAGCGCTTCGAGGACCTCGCGCCGGGTCATCGACGGTGCGTCGGGTTCGGTGCCGGTGTCCGCGGTGCTGCCGGTCGGCCCACCGGCAACGGACGGGTCAACAGCGGTGTCGGGTCCGTGGCTGGCTGTGCCGGGTTCTGGCGGGCCGGGCTGCCTGGTCGGCGTGGTGTTGTTCACCGCAGTATCTTCTCGCCGAAAACCGGTTCGTGCGTCGCGGTCCACGCGGTGGACGGGTGGTGCGGACCGGTGCGACCGTTTCGACCGGCAGGAAACGCGGTCCACCACTGGTGCGCGGACGGCCGACCTGCGACGCCTTCGCCGATAGCGGACTCACAGGTGCCACACCGGGCGTGCACATGACGCGGCGGGACGTGCACGTCCGGGCTCGTCCAGCGCACAACCTGGCTCAAACGGGTTCGGCAGGCACCGGCTGTCGTCGATCATCGACATGCCCACCAGGGACGTACGTGGCAACAGCGGGCCGGACCCCCAGGCCGGAGGCGGCACGCAAAGGCGCGTGGCTGCACCGTCTGGGGCCGGCAGAGGTATTCAGCGATGCCGCTGCCGGATCTCGCGACGAATGTGCGTCCCTGGTGGGTTCGTCTGCGTGGGTACTGTTGTGCGACCCGGAGGTGGTGTGAACGCCAGCGAGCTGTGGTGGGGGCCCGTGGCCGCGAGCCATTCTCGCGCCACAGCTGCTGCGTTCGGTGCACTGTCAGGCGCCGACGGTGACTCGGCGTACCGTGTCACTGTGGACCTCGAGCGCGGAGAGACCGTCGGCGAGATAGTCGGGTACCTGCGCGACTCGGTCAGTGTCAACCTTGTTGGTCTGCGCCAGTCCGGACGTACGCACCTCGTGCAGCGTGTCGCCGCGCGGCTGCGTGAGAACGGTGCCGCCGTCGTCGTCGTCAGCGGGGTCGCCGCGCTGAGCGACCGCCCCCTGGTCGCCCTGGCGCTGGCCGGGGTCGAGGCCCCCGCTGGGTCGGTCGCGTCGTCGGTCGCTGGGGCGGTGGCGACGTTGTCCAAGACGCTCAGCGGGGACAAGGCGGTGCTCGTCGTCGACGACGCTGACGACCTCGACGCAGTCAGCTGTGGTGTCGTCGTCGCCGCCCGTGCCCAGCACCGGTTCCCTGTGCTGTCGGTCACACGCCCGGCGTGCCGTTCCCAGGCGGCGTGCCAGCTGACGACGACGTTGCAGCCTGGTGTGCGGATCGCGTTGGCACCTTTGGACTTCGACAGCCTCCACCGCGTCGTCGGACGCCTGCTGCGCGGACCTGTGGACTCCTCGACCCTCGCCCAGATCGCGACGCTGTCAGGCGGGATGCCAGGTCTGGTCGACGCGATCGTCGACTCAGGGCGCCGCACAGGCACGATCGTCGACGACCATGCGATCTGGCGCGCGCGCGGCGACCTGTGGGACGGACGCCTGGCCCAGGCGGTCGAACCGCTCGTGGCCGACCTCAACGACGAAGAGCTTGCCGCGTTGACGACCTTGTCGCTGGTGGGGACCACGACGGTGGCCCAGGCACGTGACGCCGTCGCCGACCACCTGTTCACCCGGATCAACGAGATGGGGCTGCTGCAGGTGGCTGACACCCCGGCTGGTCCGCTCGTCGGAGTGTTCCCGCCCCTGGTCGCCGAGTCGTTGCGCAGGACCGGTGCGTCGGTGTTGCGGCAGGTCCTCGAAGGTGGCGAGGCGGACGCCCAGCTGACGCCGCGGCTGACGCTCACCAGCTCGCGCGCAGCGATCCTCAACATGCGGATCGCCGAGTACTGGCGCTCGGAGGTCGACGTCCTGCGTGCGGCGTGGACCCACGACTCGAGCCTGGAGAACGCGGTGGCGCTCATCCAGGCGCTCAACGCGACCTCGGCTCCTGCTGGAGAGTTCGCGACCGTCATCGAAGGGACCAGGCGCACCGGGAGCGCCGCGGAGTGGGCCGTCCAGTTCGCCGAGTGGTCCGCGATATTCCAGGCGCTCGTCCTGGACGACCTTGACGGTGCCCGTGAGATCCTCACAGCCCAGATGCTCGCAACGCCGAAGTACACCGCACAGCTGCGGACTGCCGAGGCGATGCTGTGGATGCTCGTCGGCCCTGTCCCGCCCGCTGAGCTGCTCATGGTCGACGATGACCAAGACCCGGTCGGAGCCGAAGGGCTCGAGCTGGTGCGTATCGGCATGTGCATCATCACCGGGTGCACCGCCGACGCTCTCGAGGCCCTGCCTGGGTACTCCTCGACCTACCCCCTGTACGACGAGAGGTACCGCATCGTCGCTGGGCTGGCCAAGGTGATCCACGGCCATTTCGACGAGGGCGTGGAGTGGGCGTTGCACGCCATGGCCGGTGCCGAGGCGCGGCTGAACCACGCCGAGATCTACGGGCACGCCTATGTCGCGGCCTTGGGCCTGACGTTCGCCGGCAGGTTGGACGACCTCGACGCGCTGCTCGGTCCGGTCCTGACCCTCAGCGGGACGACGATGCTTGGCGAGCACTTCCAGATCGGCGTCATCGGGTTGGCGTCGCTGTCAGCCGGGTGGCGTGGACGCCTGGACTACGGCTGGTCGCTGTCGGTGCAGGCCGAGACCACAGGCCACCGGTCCGGACCGTACCCAGGGATGCTCCACGGGGTCACACCACTGGTCTCGCACCGTCTGGGCAGTGTCGAGGATGCCGGTCTGCGGCTGTGGGCCGCTGTGGACGAACGGTTGTCGAAAGGGTACGTCGCGGCCGCGATCGCCGCGGCGGTCACAGCTGTCGAGCTCTTGCCCGACCCTGCACGTGCCGCCGACGCTGTCGAGGAGGCCCGCCGCGCCCAGAGCCCGTTCCTCGTCGCGCTCGCCGACTACGTCGCGGCGACCGCGGCCGGGGACCCCGACGCCCTGGCCCAGTCGTCGAAAGACCTGTGGGACCGCGGCGCCCGCCTGCACTCGCTCAAAGCCCTCGTGAGCCGGTCGATCGTCCTGCGGGCCGCCGGCGACGTCGAGGAGGCTGTGCGCCAGGCCGAGGCGGCGTGGGAGAAGTCCGCCGAGCTGGGCCACCGACCCCGTGGCCTGTTCTTCCGTCTGGGGATGATGGCCGGGCTCAGCGCCCGTGAACGTGAGATCGCCTTGATGGTCGCCAAAGGGGTGCCGAGCCAGAAGATCGCCTTGTCGTTGGGCCTGAGCGTGCGCACCGTCGAGAACTACCTCGTCGGCGCCTACCGCAAGCTCAGCTGCGAAGGCCGCGACGACCTCGTCCGCGCGGTCACCACCTGGGCCGCCCTGGAGTGAGGCCGCCGGTCCTGGGCCGGGGGCGGACCGGCCCAGGAGCCCGGGGTCAGGCTGGTGCCGT
>WRCL01000264.1 GCA_009783975.1 Micrococcales bacterium | reverse complement strand
GGGGCCGTCGCGATGAGAACCGCGGTATGGCAACGCTGGGACCTGGACCGTCGTGGCGGGCTCGACTGTGAGCCTGACCACGTTCCGGTTGTGTAGCGCAGAACAGAGGTTGTGCGCTACAGTACAGCCATGGCGATCGAGTGGGCAGACAGCGCTGACAAGCACGACATTGACCACGACGATGCGCTGCACGCGATCCACAACGCCTACTTCTACGAACCCGAGTTCGACGAGCCGCGAGTCGGAGGAGCGTCAAGGCCGGACCTGTATATCGGCCCGCCGCGACAGCTGGGCGGACCGCTGATCGAGGTCATGCTCGAACGGATCCCGCCTCGCACCCTGGTGATCTTCCACGTCATGGAAGCCCAGCCGAAGCACACAGCACTGATGGACCAAGAAGGAGAGTGAGGACCATGACCAAGAAGACGAAGGAGCACTACGACCAGCTCGCCGCGTGGGCCGAGTCCTACACCCCGACCCTCGACCCCGCGAACCCGCCCCTGAGAGGTGCCGCCGCCGCCGCCGCGGGGCGCGCGATGCTCGAAGCCGCCACCGAGGACGACCCCGCAGGCCGCGAGCAGGTCCGACGCGCCGCACGCGGCGGCCGGCCATCGCTGGACCCCGGCACGCCCGGCGAGACCTCGCCGCAGTGGCAGGTGCGGGCGCCGCGCTCTCTGGACACCGCCATGCGTTCACAGGCCCGCGCCGAGGGACGCAGCCTGTCCGAGCTGGTGCGAGACGCCGCCAGCCAGTACCTGGCCGCGCACGCTTCATAGTCACGAGCGGAGGCACCACACTTCAGTCCAGCACCACCAGCGCGACCCGACCCAAGGCGAAGAACCAGATGGCGGACGGCGAGGTGATTCGCACGCGCCACCCAGCCGACATCGAGATTCGAGACTACGCGCAGAGCCTGACGCCACCACGGTGCCGCGGCGCGCGGCCGCGTCGTGGTTGGGTCCGACCTGCACGTCTGGCTCCCCTGGGCTCTGTCAGATAGATCCGATAAGGAACCTTATGACATATCGACGGAGGATCCGGTGCTCGTGGGTGCCTGGAGCTCGTAGACGTAGCGCTCCTCCACGCGGTCGTCGTCGCGCGGTGAGCGTTGGCGTTCTCCGGTGCGTTCGAAGCCTGCGCGGACGAACAGGTCGATCGCTGGTTCGTTCTCGTCGTTGACCCACAACGACAACGTCCGGGCGTCTTCTTCTGCGGCGGCTGTGCGGACCGTGTCGACCAGTGCCCAGCCGATACCTGTGCGTCGGGCTTCTGGTGCCACCCACAGACCGACGAGGTGCCGGTCGTCGACTGGCGAGGCCGGTTCGGAGATCATCGACACGATGCCCACCGCGTCGTCGGCCGACCAGGCCAGCCAGGTCGGGCTGGAACGCAGGCGCATCTGCCAGTGCTTGGGACCGAAACGTTCTTCACGCGCGACACGGGCGCCAAGCGCGTCGGCGTCTTCGTGCAGCGCGCGCAGCCGTATCTCGCGCACCTGCTCCCACTCGCGTTCACCGACCCGGACGATCCGCACGGTTCTCCTCCCCGACCACGTTGACGGGAGCCTCGACGATCTCGACGTCGCACAGGCGTTCGATCCATTGCAGGGCCAGCGCGACCCCGGCCGGTGACGCCAGGGCGTCGTGGACCGCGACGACGCGGGCCGGACGCACCTGGCGGACCCAGTCGACGACGTCGCCGGTACGCACCCACGGTCCGCTCACCGGGACGCACGCGAGGTCGACCTGTGCCCCGGGCGGCACAGCCACGTAGGCGTCGCCTGGGTGCAGCACCCGGTCGGCGACGAGGTAGCCGACGTTGGCGAACCGCGGAGCCTCCCGGTGGACTGGTTCGTGCCACTCCCCCAGCGCCTGCACCGGCACACCGGCGACGACGAGCTGGTCGCCACCTGTGACGGTGTGCAGCACGTCTGGGTCCGCCCCGGCCTCAGCGAGCAGCGCCACCACTGGTGCTGGCCCCCACACAGCAAGGCCTGAGGCTGCGACGGCTGCGACGTCGACGTGGTCGGGGTGCTCGTGGGTGACGAGCACCGCGTCGGCACCGTCCAGGGCCGGGCCGACCTGGGACCAGTGACCCGGGTCGATGACGAGCGTGCCAGCGCCACGCAGCACGACACACGAGTGACCTCGACGTTCGACGATCATGTCCACTCCCCTATCATTGCCGTCCCGCTCTCAGTTTCCTATCCCGGGACAGTCACGGCTAGCGTTGCCTTGTGCTCGTGCTAGCTGTGACAAGTCTCAAAGGTGGGGTTGGCAAGACCTCCGTCACGCTCGGCCTGGCGTCCGCGGCTGTCGAACACGGCCTGCCCACCCTCGTGGTGGACATGGACCCGCAGGGTGACGCGACGATGGCGTTGCAGCCCCGGCCTGCCAGGGCTGCGTTGGCTGATGTGCTCACCGACCCGTCCCCGGCGACCGTCAGTGCCGCAATCTCCGCCTCGACCTGGGTCGACGTCGGTCTGGACGTGATCATCGGGACCGAACGGTCGATCGACCACGACCGCCCCGGGGACCATATCGGCCACCTGCGGACGGCCTTGGCCACCACGAGCGGGTACGACCTGGTCATCGTCGACTGCCCCCCGTCGCTGGGGGCGCTGACCCGCACTGGGCTCATCGCGTCCGACCGTGCGCTGGTTGTGACAGAACCTGGGTTGTTTGCTGTCATGGCCGTCGCCCGGGCGTTGCGGACGATCGACGAGCTGCGCCGTGGTCCGGCCCCAGACCTCCAGCCTCTGGGCATCGTGGTCAACCGTGTGCGCGCCCGCTCGACCGAGCAGACGTACCGCCTGGCCGAGCTTGAGCAGATGTACGGGCCGTTGGTGCTGTCGCCGACGATCGGCGAACGCGCCGCGCTGCAGCAGGCGCAAGGGGCGGCCCGTCCGATCCACGCATGGCCTGGCAACCCCGCCCATGAGCTGTCCGTGGCGTTCGACAAGCTCTTGGAACGTGCGCTGCGCGCCCCGCGGCGCGAGGATGCCGAACCACTGGCTGATGTGCCCCTAGCCAGCTGACCGCTGGCGGCGGCGCTCAGCGAGCTCGTCGTGCAGGGGCAGCACGTTGGGCTCGTCGGGCTGCTCGGTGGGCAAGGTCGACAAGGTCCCCTCGACCTCGCGCCACACACGGCCCACAGCGATGCCGAACACGCCCTGGCCGCCTTGGACGAGGTCGATGACCTCGTCGGCGCTGGTGCACTCGTACACCGAGGCGCCATCAGACATCAAGGTGATCTGGGCGAGGTCGTCAACGCCGCGTTCACGCAGGTAGCCGACGGCTGTGCGGATCTGCTGCAAAGACACCCCTGTGTCGAGCAGCCGTTTGACGACTTTGAGCACGAGGACGTCGCGGAAGGAGTACAGCCGCTGGGTACCTGACCCCGAGGCGGAGCGGACCGACGGTTCGACCAGCCCGGTGCGGGCCCAGTAGTCGAGCTGGCGGTAGGTGATGCCGGCGACGCGGCACGCGGTCGGGCCACGGTAGCCGGCGCGGTCGTCGAGCTCGGGCAGGTCGTCGGTGAACAACAGTCCCTGGGCGCCAGGTGCTGGCGCTGGCGACACCACCGGTGCCGGCACTGCAGGCACAGATCTGGTCTGCTCGTTTCTGCTCACCGTTCCTCCTCGTCCTGCCTTACGCTAGGGGTCGGGCAGCGCCGGTGCAACGAGCACCCGCGGGCGTGTCGCACTCTTCATGTCTCACTCTCAACCTGAGGTCGACACTCATTCGTCGCCGGGGCTCTGGCCGTGCGATGTGCCAAAGTCGTCGGCACTGACGTCCTCGAGGAACTCGCGGAACTCCTCCAGGTCGTTCTCTGACGGGCTGACCTGCACCGTCACGCCAGCGGTCTGGAGCACCCCAGACGCGCACAATATCGGGCAGCGTGCGCGCAACGCCACAGCGATCGCGTCGGACGCGCGTGAGTCGACCCTCGTCCCGTCGTCGAACACCAGCTCGGC
>WRCL01000263.1 GCA_009783975.1 Micrococcales bacterium | reverse complement strand
GGCCCAGGACGAGCCCGACGATGAGCCCGCCCCACACCAGGACCGGCCAGGCCTGCGGGGCGATCGCATACGCCCCGGCCGCCACGAGGACCAGCAGCGTCAACAAGGTGCCAGTCTTGATGATGACGTCGTCGTAGGTCATCCGCCGCATCTGCACGTTGGTCGCCGACGGGGCGTGGTACATCGACTCCAGCGCCGCCGGGTTCATCGCGCCCGGCGCCCCGTATCCCTGGGGCGGGCCGTACCCGGCGGGCGCAGCGCCATACCCTCCAGGGGCGTATCCGGCCTGGGGTCCGGGGGCACCGTAGCCGGCTGGCGCACCCCAGGCGGGGTCTGAGGCGGCCAGCTGTTGGCGGCCCTCGCGCACACGTGCGCGCCTCGGGTCGCCAAAAACAGGACTGTTGTTGAAGACAGGGTTGCTCATCGTCGGTCGGGCTCCTCGCCGAAGTCGGTCGTCAATGGTTCCAACGCGGTCGTCGGTGTTGTCGTTCCCGCCCTCTACGGTACCGCGCAGCCGTACCCTGCCGTGGCGGTCAGTACACCGCCTGGGTTCGTCCGTCCCTCGTGGGGACGACGCGGACAGTGGGGACGGTTCCTCTGTCTGGGCGGGTCAGATGATGCCGAGGGCGAGCATGGCGTCGGCGACCTGGGTGAAGCCGGCGATGTTCGCGCCGACGACGTAGTCGCCCGTGGAGCCATACTTGTCGGCGGTCTCCAGGCAGCGGTGGTGGATGGAGCGCATGGTCTTCGCCAGACGTTCTTCGGTGTGCTCGAAGGTCCACGAGTCACGTGAGGCGTTCTGCTGCATCTCCAGGGCGCTGGTCGCCACACCACCAGCGTTCGCGGCCTTGCCCGGGGCGAAGCGCACACCAGCAGCGTGCAGCAGGGCAGTCGCCTCAGGGGTGGTCGGCATGTTCGCGCCCTCGGCGACGATCTGGCACCCGTTGGCGACAAGACGTTTCGCGTCGGCGCCGTTGAGCTCGTTCTGCGTGGCGCACGGCAGGGCGATCTGGCACGGCACGGACCAGATCGAGCCTTTGGACGAGTATTTCGCTGAGCTGCCCCGGCGTGCGGCGTAGTCCGAGACACGTCCACGCTGGAGCTCTTTGACCTCTTTGAGCAGGTCGAGGTCGATCCCGGACTCTTCGACGACGTAGCCGTCAGAGTCAGAGCACGCCACGACGCGTCCGCCGAGCTGGTGGACCTTCTCGATCGCGTAGATCGCGACGTTGCCCGAGCCGGAGACGACAACCTGTTTGCCGTCGAACGAGTCGCGAGAGGCGGTGAGCATCTCCTTGACGAAGAACACCGTGCCGTACCCGGTGGCCTCGGTGCGCACCTGCGACCCGCCCCAGGTCAGGCCCTTTCCGGTGAGGACCCCCGACTCGTACCGGTTCGTCACGCGCTTGTACTGGCCGAACAGGTAGCCGATCTCGCGTCCGCCGACGCCGATGTCACCGGCGGGGACGTCGGTGTACTCGCCGATGTGGCGGAACAGCTCAGTCATGAAGGACTGGCAAAAACGCATGACCTCCGCGCTGGAGCGACCTTTCGGGTCGAAGTCTGAACCGCCCTTGCCACCACCGATGGGCATACCCGTGAGAGAGTTCTTGAAGATCTGCTCAAAACCGAGGAACTTCACGATCCCCAGGTAGACCGACGGGTGGAAACGCAACCCGCCCTTGTACGGGCCCAGGGCAGAGTTGAACTCGACCCGGAACCCGCGGTTGAGCTGGACCCTTCCGGCGTCGTCGACCCACGGGACGCGGAAGATGATCTGGCGCTCAGGTTCGCACAGGCGCCGGATGACCTCGGCGTCGGCGTACTCGGGGTGCTTGGCCACGACCGGGCCGAGGCTTTCGAGGACTTCGCGGACGGCCTGGTGGAACTCGATCTCCCCAGGGTTGCGGGAGACGACTTCGTCGAAGACCGGGATCAGCTGTTCGTCGAGCACGGGCACGTTGAGACTCCGTTCTGATAGCCATTGACCGCCGCCGAGGCTACCGCGACCACGACGCTCGTGCCGCTGGCACACCCCAGACGCCCAGACGGCGCAAGCCCTGAGTCTACCTCGCCGACAACGCACCAACGTCTGCGGGCCACGGCCAGCTGATATCGGCGGCATCAGGTCCGCGCCGCCCGCGCCGGCGGCTACCTTTGCCGAATGGCCGGTACCGCCACGCACGCCGCCGCGTGGTACCGACGAGGTGGGCTCGCGGCGACCGCCAACGACCACACCCCGGCGACCAGCGCAAAACCAGCCACAGGGTCAGCGGGCCGGTGGGCGTAGGTCAGGACGTTGACCAGCGCCTCGGCCACAAGCACACCACCCAGGACGAGCCCGGTCCGCCAGCTGGCAGGCAGCCGGTCGCCCAGACCCGCCCAGCGCGCGCCGTACCATCGCAGGTACAGCACCGCCCCGACCAGCGCGGTGGTGAACGCCATGTGGTTCGACGGCAAGGTGTTCGGCCCGGCGACGCCCAGGTCAGGCCGGGTCAGCAGCACGTCGCGCAGCACCATCGCCACCACGACGGTCACCACCACGACCGTGGCGACCACGGCGACGAGGCGGCGCTGGACGTACCACACCACGACGCACAGCCGGAACACCACGACGCACAGCACGAACGGCATGAGCGACCGGGCGAGGTTCGCCAGGACCCGCACAGGCCGGTGCCCCGCGCCGGCGTGGTCGAGCACCGCCTGGTCCAGCTGTTGGCCCCATGAGGTGCGCACCGCCACCCAGTACACGAGCGTGGCGACGGCCCAGCACACGACAGCGGCCGCGACCCACCCCACGGTGGCCCAGCGGCGCGAGGACACGAACACCCCACGATCCTCGCCGATGACCGAGCAGGAACGCACATCTGGCACGATGTCCCGCGTGAGACGGGTGGCAGCGATCGACTGCGGGACCAACTCGATCCGGCTCTTGGTGGCCGACGTCGAGGACGGGACGGTGCGCGACGTCGTGCGCCACGCCGAGGTCGTCCGCCTCGGCCAGGGCGTCGACCGCACCGGGCGCCTGGCACCAGCAGCCTTGGCCCGGACCTTGGACGTCACCGGCCAGTACGCGGCGGTGTGCCGCGAGCACAAGGTCAGCGCGGTCCGCTTCGTCGCCACGTCGGCCACCCGTGACGCGAGCAACCGTGACGAGTTCGCCGCCGGGGTGCGCGCCGCCCTGGGGGTCGACCCTGAGGTCGCCTCAGGCGCGCAGGAGGCCGAGCTGTCGTTCCGCGGGGCGACGAGCGTGCTGTCGCACCACACCCACCTGCACCCCCCGTACTGCGTCGTCGACCTTGGTGGCGGGTCCACCGAGGTCGTCGTGGGGACCACCGGACCTGAGGCTGCCTGGTCGATGGACGTCGGGTCGGTGCGGATCACCGAACGGCACCTGCACACCGACCCGCCCACCGGTGAGGCGGTCGCCGCGGCCACCGCGACCATCGACGCGGCGATCGACGAAGCCCTGGCCCACGTCCCGGTCGTCGGCGTGCGGACCCTCGTCGGCCTGGCCGGGTCGGTGACGACCGTCACCGCGCACGTCCTGGGCCTTGGCGCCTACGACCGCAACCGCATCGACGGTGCCGTCCTGCCGGTCGACGACGTCTTGGCCGCGTGCGACGACCTGCTGCACCGCACCCGCGCCGAACGTGCCGCGCTGGGTTTCATGCACCCAGGCCGGGTCGACGTCATCGGCGCCGGGGCGCTGGTGTGGTCCCGCGTCGTGCACCACGTCGCCGCAGCCTCGGCCATCACCCACGTCGTCACCTCTGAGCACGACATCCTCGACGGTATTGCCCTGTCCCTGGCCTGAGCCTGGAGGCATAGGGTGGACCCGCACGCCCCCGTAGCCCAACTGGCAGAGGCAACCGGCTTAAAACCGGTCCAGTCCCGGTTCGAACCCGGGTGGGGGCACCACAGGACCAACCCGTTCGAGCATCCATCAGATGTCCGTGCCGCACATCTGCCGCGCGCT
>WRCL01000262.1 GCA_009783975.1 Micrococcales bacterium | reverse complement strand
TCTGGTTCGGCTTGATCAGGATGGCGTTGGCGCTGCCCATCGCGATGCCCCGCTGCAGGCGGACGGGGTTGGTGACGAACAGGTCGTCGCCGACGATCTGCACCCGGTCGCCGACCCGCGCGGTCAGGGCCGACCACGCGTCCCACTCGTCTTCGCTCAGCGGGTCTTCGATCGAGACCATCGGGTAGTCGCTGATGAGCTTCTCGTAGTACGCGACCATGAACTCGGTGTCCCGTGGCGCACCCTCGAAGTGGTACGCGCCGTCACGGAAGAACTCGGTCGACGCCACGTCCAACGCCAAGGCCACGTCCCTGCCGGGCGCGAACCCAGCCTGCTCGATCGCCACGAGGATGAGGTCGAGGGCCTCGGCGTTCGACGCGAGGTTCGGGGCGAAACCACCCTCGTCGCCCAGGCCCGTGGCCAGGCCTTTGCTCTTGAGCACAGACTTCAGCGAGTGGTACACCTCAGCACCGGTCCGCAACGCCTCGGCGAACGTGTCCGCACCGATCGGGGCAACCATGAACTCTTGGATGTCGACGTTGGAGTCGGCGTGCGACCCACCGTTGAGGATGTTCATCATCGGCACCGGCAGCAGGTGGGCGTTCGGCCCGCCGACGTAGCGGAACAGCGGCAGCCCAGCAGACTCGGCGGCGGCCTTCGCCACAGCCAGCGACACCCCGAGGATCGCGTTCGCGCCGATCTTGCCCTTGTTCTTCGTCCCGTCCAGGTCGATGAGCGTCTGGTCGATCAGACGCTGCTCAGCCGCGTCGTACCCGAGCATCAACAGCTCTGGCTCGATCTCCTCGTTCACCGCCTCAACCGCTTCGGTCACACCTTTGCCCAGGTACCGTGACTTGTCGCCGTCGCGCCGCTCAGCAGCCTCGAACGCCCCCGTCGACGCCCCGGACGGCACCCCTGCCCGGGCGAACGTCCCGTCGTCCAGCACGACCTCGACCTCCACGGTGGGGTTGCCCCGGGAATCAAGGATCTCGCGCGCAACAACCGCCTCGATGTTGGCCATCTCTGCTCCTTCGCCTAGTCGGACTCGCCTCGTCAGACGGGTTGAAGCCAGCCTACTGTGTGTACGCGGGGTTGGCGGTCGAGCCTTCCTCGGCTGGGGTGGGCGGTCGAGCCTTCCTCGGCTGGGGTGGGCGGTCGAGCCTTCCTCGGCTGGGTCGGGCCCGACGGGGGGCACCAGTTCTGCCCGGCCCGCCTTCGGCGGGCTTTGATGCCCACCACACCGGAACTGGTGCCCCCCGCCGGGCCCTTGCGAGTCAGGCTCACCTTGGGGGGTCTACGAACTGCCCGCGTGGGTGGGGTGCGTGTCAGGCTCACCTTGGGGGTCTTGCACTGCGCGCGTGGGTGGGGTGCGAGTCAGGCTCACCTTGGGGGTCGTGAACTGCCCGCGTGGGGACTAGGCGTCCCAGGCGGGTTGGGTGACCCAGGCTGGTGGGTGGACGACGACTCGCTGCTCGGCGTTCCAGGCTCGGCGGTCGAAGGTGCCGAAACGGGGGTTGACGACGACGTCGAGGGTGCTGATCTGGTCGGGCAGAGAGTTGCTGATCGCGATGTACTCCTCGAGGGTGCCGGTGGGTACGATGCCGGCTGCACGCAACTCCCTCTCAGCGTCCGGGGAGCCGGCGATGGCGTCGGCGCTGGCCAGGAGGAGCACGCACTTGGCGACGAGGGTCGCGGTGCGGTTGTCGGCGTAGCCGCGGTAGCTGCGCCACGCGGCGACGTCGTCGTCGGAGACGGTGACGCCGAGGCTGTCGGCGACAGCGACGTAGGCGGTGATCTCCACGAGGGTGGCGATGGTCAAGGCACTGTCGCTCTCCATGCCTGTGGCCACGACCAGGGCGTCGCTCGCGTCAACCAGGTCGGGCACGGAGAACGTCGTCGACGTGCCGCGGTGGACCGAACCGTCGGCACAGCCCCAGCGTTGCTGGCCCTCAGGTGTCACCCACGACAGCACGGCGGCACCGTGGTTGCACTCGATGGGGGTGAGCACGAACGCCACCCCAGGTTTCTGGGCGCACCCGCCCACGAGCCCTGCGGCAAGCGCCAGCCCGGCGGCCAGGGCTGCCCCTCGTTTCATCGACACGGACACCAGATGCTCCTCACGTCTCGACAACCTGGCTGTACGCCATCGTAGGCCCCTGGTGGCCGTGTGCGTCCAGGCACGGCGGACCAATCGGGTGCAGTGCGTGTGTCTGGCAGCCTCATGTGCGGACGAGCTGTTCTCGAACCGTCCCCAGGCCCGGGTCTGTGGCTTGTCGTCCGCGATTTGTGCACGGTGGGCGCCACAGCCCTGGGGTGTGCGCCAGGCTCGGCAGATGACCAGAGCAGACGACATGCACACCAGCCCCATGACGATGGATTCGTACGTCCATAGAGCACGACTGCGTGATATGCTTGTGGCCTATGCCAACGGGGAGGAGCGTGCGATGGAGCTCGTGGCGAGGCTGTTCACCAACGGGCGCAGCCAGGCTGTGCGCATCCCCGCGCCGTTCCGGTTCGAGGGCGACTCGGTGTACGTGCGACGTGACGAGGCGACTGGTGACGTCATCTTGTCCCAACGTCCGTCGGACTGGTCGGGGCTGTTCGCGGCCCTCGACGGGCTGGACGTGCCCGACGGTTTCCTCCAGGCACCGGCTGACCTGCCGCCGGCCGACGTGCTGTGAGGTGCTGACGTGACGCGCTACCTGCTGGACACCAACACGGTCAGCTTCTTGTTCCGCAGCCAGGGCCAGGTGGCCGAGCACCTGTCGAGCGTCGCTGTCGGGTCTGTGTGCATCTCGTCGGTCACCGAGGCCGAGCTGCGTTACGGCGTGGCCAAGAACCCATCACGACCTCTGGCCACAGCCGTCGACGAGCTGTGCGCCCGCATCGCTGTCGTCGGCTGGACGTCGCAGACCGCCAAGACCTACGGCACCCTCCGGGCCCACCTGGAACGCACCGGCACCACAGTCGCCCTGCACGACCTGCTCATCGCCGCCCACGCCACCGAGCTCGGCGCCATCCTGGTCACCCACGACCACGTGTTCGCCCACGTCGCGGGCCTGGCGACAACCGACTGGTATTGAGCCTGGACCCACGAGCTTTCCCCGTCGCGAGCACCTGGTGCGATGGCAAGGCGGAGCAGCGAAGGCGGGCTGGAGGCCGGTCGAGCGGCGACAGCGCGGCGAGCGCGCGCCAGGTGACGCGCAGCCGGCGCAACGAGCGGTGGATCCAGGCTGAGCCTGCTGCCACCGCCGCACACGCGACAACCCATCTCCCTCTCCCGCACGCGGACAACCAGTCTGGGCCGGAACGACGCGCTGTTCGCGCGGGTGGCGCAGGTCGAGTTTTGGTCTCAGGAACCGCCAAGACGTCCGATACGTCAGGTATGCTCCACATGAGGTGCGCGCGAGAGGAACACCATGTGGAAGATGCTCGGCAAGATCCTGTTCTTCGGTGGCGCCGTGACCTCAGTGGGCAACCTCTTGCTGTTCTCCGACAGGCCGACGTGGGCTGACAATGTCATCGTCGTCACCGGCATGATGTGCATCGGCGGATTCAATCTGTGGGTGTTCGCCGGGGCGTTGAGCACCGGGAGCAAAAAAGCGAAGAACGGGCCGTTGGTGATCGGGGTGCTCGACGCGCTGAAGCGGGGAGCGAGTGTCAACGACGAGCCGCAGATCAAGTTCACCGTCCGTTTCCACACCCTGCCGGGGCCGGCCCAGGACTCGCAGGAGGTGACCGGCTCGTACAAGCGCGTCGTCTCGGAGCGCACGGCGCAGCGCCTGGCACCTGGAGACCTGGTTCCCGTCCGGTACAACCTGGACAACCCGCGCGACTTCATGATCGACTTCGACGCTCCCGACGCCGCGCGGCAGCGGGCGTTGGCCCAGCGCGCGAGGGGCTTGACGTGCGAGGACGTCACCGTACGAACCGCCCGGCTCCAGGAGGTGCGCTTTCTGGGGCCGGTGACTGCACACGGGCTGCGC
>WRCL01000261.1 GCA_009783975.1 Micrococcales bacterium | reverse complement strand
GACGATGAGCAGCTCGTCGCCGGCGGGGTTGGCGCCTGCGCCCAGCACTGTGCCCAGGTGCACCAGCGGCAAGATCGTCCCGCGGTACTGCACGACCTGACGGGCCCCCACCCCTTCGACCATGCTCGTCGCGACATGCTCCAGACGCGCGACCGACGCCAGCGGCATCGCGACCCTGTGACCGCCGACACCGACGACGAGCACCTGCTCGGTCGACTGTGACGCCGACTCCACCGTCGCGGTGGCGTCCTCGGCGCTGGCGACGTCGGTGAGCAGCGAGGTCCGTGCGATGGCCTGCACGTCCAAGATCAGCGCGACGCGCCCGTCGCCGAGCACCGTCGCCCCGGCGTACAGCCCGATCGACTTCAGCCGTGCCGAGATCGGTTTGACGACGATCTCCTCAGTGTTGACGACACGGTCGAGCAGCAACCCGAACCGCCGGCCCTCGGCCTGCAGCACAACGATGACCGTCGGGGGCTCAGCGTGGACACCGAGCACCTCAGCCAGGGAGACCAGCGGCAGCAGCTCACCACGCAGCCGGTACACCGGAGCGCAGTGGACGTGCTCGATACCGGCCCCGTCTTTGCCCGCGTCGAGCGCGACAAGCTCGACGAGGTTGACCTGCGGCACCGCGTACACGTCACCGCCGCACGCGACGGTGAGCGTGGGCATGATCGCCAAGGTCAACGGGATCCGCAGACGGCACGTCGTGCCCTTGCCCGCGACCGACTCGATCTCGACGTTCCCGCCGATCTCTTCGATCTTGGTCTTGACCACGTCCATACCCACACCGCGGCCAGACACTTTCGTCACCTGCTCAGCGGTGGAGAACCCGGGCAGGAACAGCATCTGCAGCATGTCTTGGGCGCTGGCCGCGTCGACCTGCTCTTGGGTGCGCAGACCTTTGCGGACCGCCGAGCTGGCAACTTTCTGCCCGTCGACACCGCGTCCGTCGTCGCGGACCTCGACCATCACCTGGCCACCGGCATGGTAGGCCCGCAACGTCAACGTACCTTTCGCTGGTTTGCCTGCGGCGAGACGTTCTGCCGGGGTCTCGATACCGTGGTCGACCGCGTTGCGCACCAGGTGCGTCAACGGGTCTTTGACCGCCTCGAGCAACGAACGGTCGAGCTCGGTGTCCTTGCCGATCATCTCCAGCTGGACTTCGCGTCCGCAGGTCGCCGCCAGGTCGCGCACGACGCGTGGCATCTTCGACCACAGGTGCTCGATCGGCTGCATCCGGGTCTTCATCACACCTTCTTGCAGCTCACCGGCGATGAGGTTGAGCTGCCCGGCTGCTCGCACAAGCTCTTGTTCAGCTGAGCCCTGGGCGATCCGCGAGATCTGGTTCCGTGCGAGCACCAGCTCGCCGACCTGCCGCATCAACGCGTCAAGAACGTCGACGTCGACCCGGATCGTCGTGTCCGAAGCGTGACGCACAACCGGCTCGGTCTCGGCAGGTCGCGGGCCTCGGTGTGCCGGTGCGGCTGGAACGGCCGCTGCCGGTGCGGGTTCGGCGACCGTCTCGGTCACAGGTTCGGCCGGCGGCGCAGGTTCGGCCGCAGGCTCCGGTTCTGCCGCCGGGGCGGGTTCGGCCTGCGCAGGTTCGGCCACAGGCACCGGTTCGGCCAGCGGCGCAGGTTCGGCTGGGCTGGGTTCGCCCAGAGCCTGGCCGGGGGCGAACCCGGTCACCTCGTCGTACCCGTCGGAGAAGTCCTCGTGCACCCCGGTCTCAGACGCTGGGCGCTGTTCAGGCACTTTTGGCTGGATGACGCGGCACGAGACCCGCCGCTGGGGCGCACTGTCGTCGCCGTTGTCCGCGGTTCGCGCAGTGGCGCTCGCCTGTGTCGCCTCGTGGGGGAACGGCGCGGCAACACCAGCGAACGCGGCGAGCTCAGGAGCCACCACCTGTGTGGACGCCGCATGCCAGCCCGGTGGGCGAGCACCGGCGTCGTGGGCAGGCTCGGACTCGACGGGTTGGGTCGTGTGGTCGGCGCACTGGCCCGGGTCGCTCGAGGTCTGGGCCAGCTCGGCGTGGGTCTGGACCGGTTCGGCCTGCGTCTGGGCCAGCTCGGCCTGCGTCTGGGCCGGTTCGCCCTGGGCGGCTTCGGCAGCCGCGTCGGCCCCCGCCTGGATCGCCTCGATCGTCGCGATCACCTCGTCGATATCGGTGTCGCCTTCGTCGCTCGTAGTCTCCACCGACGACAAGATCGCCCGGACAGTGTCGGTGAGCGACAGCAGGACGTCGGTCGTCGCCTGGTCCATCATCCGCTGCCCGTCACGCAGCTCGACGAGCAGGCTCTCCCCGACGTGGGTCACGCGTTCCAGACGGGTCATCCCCAAGAACCCGCTGGTGCCCTTGATCGTGTGCACCGTGCGGAAGATGCTCGACAGCAGCGCCCGTGACCCCGGTTCGCTCTCCAGCGCCACCAGGTCACGGTCGAGCTGGTCCAGGTTCTCGTAGCTTTCCACGAGGAACTCCCGGACGATCTCCTGGCTCTCGTCCATCCGCTCAGGCTCCTTACGTCTCCCAGGCTCCCTCGGCAGTGCTGATCGGCACCTACGCCCACCACCTGAGGCGGATGCGCCTTTCCGCCCACGCCAGAACACCGGTATGTTCGACAGTTTGTTGATCTGTTCGACAGCAAAACTGTCGAACAGATCAACAAACTGTCGAACACTCACCCGCACACTGCTGCTCCTGCCTGTGCGCGAAGATCGCCTACCCCTGGGTCCCCGCGGCGCTGGTCGTCGACCGTTTCGACACCGTCGCGCACCTGCCCGACGTCACCGCCCCAGTTATCGTGCTCGCCGGCAGCGCTGACACCCTCGTCCCCGCCACCCAGTCCGCCACCGTCGCGTCTTTGGCCCCCACGCTGCACCGGCACACAGTCCTCGACGGTATCGGCCACAACGACCCAGTCTGGTTCGGCCCCTACCTCGCAGCTGTTGCAGACAATGGGGACGGTTCCTAATGTCTTGCCTGGTCAGCGCCGCGTCCGCGCTGCCTCCTGCACTTCGTCGCAAGGAGCGACCTGTGTTTGCGGCTTGCGTCCCCCACCTCTCGGGGGGGTGTTCGCGAAGGCAAGCCTTCCACGTGAGGGCAAGTCTTCGAAGGCTTGCCTTCACGTGGAAGGCTTGCTTTCGCGTCGTGCCTGGCGAGACCGGTGCACCCTGCGGTTCCCCGGTAAGGTCAGACCTGCTCAGGCCCAGACGAGGTCCGGTCCTGGCGATGATCTCGCCGGTGTTCGGCGCAGCCGGACGAGGCGTCCGGCAGACCCACCCAGGTCGTGAGACGTGCGAGCGGGTCGGGGTGTGTGTCGGCCACGCTGGCACCGGGCCTGGCGGGACACCGGTGTAGTCGAGGGACTGCGTGGCTGACACACCCCGACCCGCGGACCCAGCACAACGAGCCCAGCCGAAGAGAACGAAGGCAGAACCATCACGCACGACCCAGCACCCCCGCTCGTCGACCTGCACGGACGCAGCGCCTGGACCATCTTGCCGGCGCTGCTGGCGGGGTTCTTCATGATCATGATCGACACGACGATCGTGAACATCGCGGTGCCCACGTTGGTGCGGCACTTCGACGCGAGCCTGGTGCAGGTGGGGTGGGTCAACTCCGCATACCTGCTGACGTTCGCCGTGTTGCTGCTGGTCAGCGGGCGGCTCGGGGACACGTTCGGGCCCCGCCCGGTGTTCGCCGCGGGGCTTGGGGTGTTCACGTTGGCATCGTTGGGGTGCGGGCTGGCGCCGAGCATCGGGTGGCTCATCGCGGCGCGGGCGGCGCAGGGGCTGGGTGGGGCGATGATCACCCCGCAGACGATGGCGATGATCACCCGGGTGTTCCCGGCCAAGCAGCGCGGGGCAGCGCTGGGGATGTGGGGGTCGGTCGCGGGGGTCGCGACGATCACCGGGCCGCTGCTGGGCGGGTTGCTCGTGGAGTCGGTGGGGTGGCAGTGGATCTTCTTCGTCAACCTGCCGGTG
>WRCL01000260.1 GCA_009783975.1 Micrococcales bacterium | reverse complement strand
GAGGACATGCCCGCACCGGCACCCAAGACCACACGCCGGGCCAAGACCCCGACCAGCCCGACCGCGGCGACGAAGACCCCGACCGGCCAGACCCAGAAACCAGCCGCCCGCACCACCGCGAGGACCGGCCCGCGCACCGGTCCGACAGCCACCGCACGTGCGGTTGCGCCACCGGACCCCGAACCCGCCGCCCGGTCTGGGGCGACCAGCACGACCACGAGCACAGGTTCGACGACCCGCGCCCGCCGCAAAGGCCGCGCGAAAGTCCCAAGCTGGGAAGAGATCGTCTTCGGCGCAAAGCCGGACCGAGGCTAGGACACTAGGACGGACCTCCAGGTCAGAGGGTAGTTTGGATCGCACGGTGCCCACGCCCGAGGAGGTCCGACGTGGTTTTCCCGCAAACCGTGCTGTGCCCAACAGCCACGAACGGCGAACGGCGTACGTGTGCGAGCAGGTATTAGCCATTCGCTTCGGTTGTCGATGACGACGTCACCAGACGGCGGTCAGAAGGTCTGGGGAAGCAGCAGATCGGTTGCTACCACTTCCTGAGTGTCCTGGACAGCCCCGTCTGCAGCGATCTCCAGTCGGTGACGGACCAGCGAGCGGTCGTAGATCGTCCACGCGGTCACGGTCCACCCAGTGCCTGACGGTTCCGCTACGGACGGCTGGACTATCGCGTCGTACTTCGTCTCGAACTCGGCAACCTGCTGCTGCTCGGCTGGGTTGAGCTCTGGCCACTCGATAGCAGACACCGAGTCGATGCGATAGGAGTAGCGACGAAAACCTCGGGTCACATCGAGGTAGAGGTTCCCGACGTCGACGGCGAGCGACGCGTCGTTCACCGAGACATGAGCGCTGCGGGTCATCTCAGCAAACGACTCAGGACTATCGTCGAGGTCCACAGCAGTACCGTCGTCACTGAGCGCGGCATAGAAACGCGAAGAACGGTACTCCGTGTTCAACTGGATGTCGAAGATCTGCCACCCTTGCAGCCAGGCCGCGTCGACCGGTGTCAAGGTAGTTCTCCGGTCCCTGACCATCTCGGCATCGGAGCCAACTGCAGCCAGACCGGCCGCGAGTCTCTCTCGCACGTCAGCACCAGTCTGTGTCGCTTCTGCGGACGTGTCTTGTGGAGTGCCAACGCCGCACGCGCTGAGCGTCACTACCAGCATGGCTCCGACCAGCAGGCCCATCGCTCTTCCCATGTTCCCTCCACGTCCTCTCCGCATCGGCTGGCTGCTGTCGGTCCAGGCCTGTTGAGCCATCAGTGACACCACGGGTACAACCAGCACAGGTTCGTCGTATTCCACTCATCACCATAGTGGTCTGGATACGGTTTGTTGTTCGTCGACGCACGGAAACCTCCGGGACCCTTGTCCCAGAACTTCTGCTCGACAGCATCCCACCCAGCCTGCTCTGCATCGGCGTCGCTTGCGCCGCTGGTCTTCGCGTCCCGGTATGCGTTGTCGTACTCCGTCTCGCCAGGCTGAGCAGGAAGACTGTGGCCTGCGGCACGAAACTCTTTCGCGCCGAGGATCGCCTGGACTGTGCCATCGGTCTCTTCGTGGATCTTCCCGGAAACATAGCTTCCTCGACCTGGGCTGTTGAAGGCGCTGCTCCGGTAACCCTTGTCGTACCTGGCGTGGTTCGCCTCGTGGATCAACGTCGCTGCGTCATCGTACCCGTTGCCCAGGACGATGTACTTGCCGGACCCGAACGGACCTCGTGGTCGATAGTAGGCACCCTTCTTGGAAGAGCTGAGGTCGACGTGCACATGGTGGTCCCTCAGCCACTGCAGCGTATCTCGACCACGTGAGGTCGACTGCATCGTCTTGACCAGGTCGGAACTAGGGTCCAGACCGTATGGTATCCCTGGCGGAGGGGGAGGAGGCTCCGACGGTGGAGGTTGCCACGGCTTCGGGTCGGGTATGTTGCCACCGCGGGGTCGCCACGTCCGTCGTCGTTCTCGTCGGTCTCTGCACCCTGAGCGCCTGGTGTCCCACCGGCGCAATCAGACGATCCTTCGCCGATCGATGCGATGGCCTGTGACAACTTGCACGTCAGGCTGTCACCGATCGGCGGGACCACCGCCACCAGGGCAACGAGCAGCACACCGACCGCAACGACGATGCCGACATACTCCACACTGCCTTGGCCGGACTGGCGATCGCCGCCTGTGCCGGACCGCGAATGAGGCGTGGGACGGTGTCTCTCACGGGTGACTGCCATGACCCCACTTCCTGACGTCGGTGGCGCCCCTTGTGTCGCGGCGCTGCCGGCAGGCTACATGACATGTGATGATTTGTTACAATCTCGGAACAAGATCCTGATTTGCGGCCACGCTGACTTGGGCCGGCAGGCCCCGGGCCTGGTCCCGCTCTCTCCTCTGACACGAGACCTTGCTCGGGGTAACCGGCTGTGGCGGGCTGTCAGCACCACACCCACCAGGTGACGCTCGTTCCGGCGAAAGTCGGTGGATCCAGACCTGAGCCGGAGCAATATCAGGTCAGCGTGACCAGCAGCGGCACGGCCGTCTCGTGTTCGGTCAACGACCCGTGCACGCCGAGCATGAGCAGCGACTCGGCGGTCTGGGTCCGGGTGTCGGCCACTGTGGCCCGCCTGGCCATCGCCACGACCACGTCACCGATCGCTGGGGCCACGTGTGCGTCGACCGGTCCGAACACCCCGGCGGCCAGCGCGTCGTGCTTGGGCACGACGACCGCGTTGGCCCCGAGAACCTCACGCCACCGCGTGACGACCTGCTGCGGGTCGGTCCCGTCCTCGACGTGCAGGTGCATCGCCCGGGGCTCTCCTGTGACCAGCGCCACCCCTCGTGCCAGCTCAGGTGAGGTTGCCACGTCCCAGCGCGCGGCCGGGTCGATGTCAAGCATGCCGTGGTCGGCGGTGATGACCAGCAGCGTGCCTGGCCGCAACGACCGGGCCAGCCGTGCCAGCTCAGCGTCTGCGGCACCCAGCTGCTCGCCCCACGCCAACGACCCTGGTCCTGCCTGGTGCCCGGTCTTGTCGACCTCACCCCAGTACAGGTAGACCAGCCCAGGGCTGCGCGCGGCGGCAACCACCTGGTCGACCCGTTGGGCCAACGTCTCGGCTGGGACGTACCTCGCCCCGCGCAAGACCGCCTGCGTCAGACCTGACCCGTCGAAGCGCTGCGGGCCCACCGAGGTCACCGTCATCCCACCGGCGACAAGACGTTCGAACCATGTCGGCTGGCGCTGCCACTGCTCGGCCGGCGGCACCCCCGTCCACGACACGAGGTTCGCCAGGGCACCGGTCGCGGGGTTGAGCACCGTGTACCCGAGCATCCCTGTGGCCCCAGGGGGTGCGCCCGTGCCGAACGCGCCCAAGGCTGTGGCGGTCGTGGAGGGGAACGTGCTGCTCAACGTCAACGACCCAGGTAGCAGCCTGCGCAAGAACGGGGCGTGCCCGGCACGCTCAGCCAGGTTCGTCCGGCCCATCCCGTCGACCATGACCACGACGACCCGGTCTGCCGCGGGCAGGGCGAGCGCCTGCTGGGCAGCGGTCGCCTGCGGGTCGTCGCACCCCAGGGCGCCACCAGCCCCGGCGAGCACGTCGCCAATACCTGGACCAGGCAACGGCCAGACCAGCCCCGCCTCGGCGCACGCAGCGTGGAACGAACCGACCATGGCTAGCCCGGTGCCCCCAGCGACGCGGTCGCCTGCGACAGGTGCCGGGCGAACGCGACCGCCGCCTTGACCGCGTCGGCACCCTCGGCTGCGGCGCTCACCCGCACCGCCACGTCGTCACCGGTGATCGTGCCGGTCAGACCATGGTCCGCGGCGCAGTGCGGGTCCTCGCACGAGGCTGGCTCCAGGTCCACCTGGCTCACCGTCCCCCAGCCGATCGCCAAGGTGAGCTCGTCCGGGCGGGTGCGCCCAGGACGGTACCGCGCCGGGTCCGACACGACATGGGTCAGCCCGACCGACCGCACCCGCGACAGCGGCACCGCCTCGGTC
>WRCL01000259.1 GCA_009783975.1 Micrococcales bacterium | reverse complement strand
GATCTGGATGACGTCGGACAGGACCTCCAGGACGAACAGCCCGCCGATGATCGCCGCGAGCAGCTCGGTGCGGGTGAGGATCGACAGTCCCGCGAGCGCCCCACCCAGGGCGAGCGACCCGGTGTCGCCCATGAAGATCTGCGCCGGGCTGGCGTTCCACCACAAGAAGCCGAACAACGCTCCGGTGATCGCGATGGCGACCATGGCCATCGACATCGGGTCTCGGGTCTCGTAGCACCGGTTGGTCACCCGCATGACGTCTTGGCACGTCTGGTTCGACTGCCACACCCCGACGAGGACGAACGCGCCGAACACGACCAGCGACACCCCCGTGGCCAGGCCGTCGAGGCCGTCGGTGAGGTTGACCGCGTTGGACCAGGCGGTGATGAGGAAGTTTGCCCACAGCACGAACAGCAGCAACCCGAGCCCCGCACCGAAGTACCCCAGGTCGAACTTCGTGTCCCTGATGAACGAGATGTGCATGTCGGCCGGGTAGCGGTGCTGGGCGTTGGGGAAGAACCTCACCGCGAGGACGGCGAAGGTGATCCCGACAAGGCCCTGGCCGATGATCTTCGCCCACGGTGACAGGCCCAGGCTGCGTTGGCGCGAGATCTTGATGTAGTCGTCGAGGAACCCGACGAACCCCAGCCCGACCATGAGGAACAACGCGAGGACGAGCGACGCCGACGGCAGCTGGCGTGTGACCATCAAGGCGACGAGCAACCCAGCCAGGGTCGAGCCGATGATGACGACACCGCCCATCGTCGGGGTGCCACGTTTGGTCTGGTGCGACGTCGGGCCGTCCTGGCGGATGAACTGGCCGTACTGCTTGCGCACGAGCAGACGTATGAACAACGGGGTCCCCAGCAGCGACACGACCATCGACACGGTGCCGGCGATGAGCAGCGCCTTCATCGCTGCACCCCGTCCTGGCCCCCGGCGACGAGCAGGTCGGCCAGGCGCCACAGCCCGGCACCGTAGGAGGACTTCACAAGCACGACGTCACCTGGGCGCAGCACCGCGGCGAGGTGGTCTGCCGCCGCGTCGACGTCGTCGACCTGGACGACCTCCTCGCCCCACGACCCTTCGTGGGCAGCGCCGGTCGCGATGGGGTGGGCCCCTGCCCCGACGACGACGGTGAGCGCGATGTCGAGCCGGACCGCGAGACGTCCGATGCCGTCGTGGGCCATGAGCGAGGCCTCACCGAGCTCGAGCATCTCGCCGAGGACCGCCACCGAGCGCCGGTCCGGGCGTGACAGGACCGCCAGGGCCTTGAGGGCAGCGCGCATGGAGTCAGGGTTGGCGTTGTAGGAGTCGTCGACGATCGTCACCCCGTCGGGCCGGTCGACGACGTGCATCCGGTGCGGTGAGCAGATCTGCGCGGTGCTCAGCGCAGCGGCGACCTCGTCGACACCCAGGCCCATGACGAGCGCCGCAGCAGCGGTCGCCAAGGCGTTGTGGACGTGGTGCTCGCCGACGAGCCGCAGACGTACCGGGGCTGACCCGGTGGTCCCAGGCAGGTCGACCGCCAAGGTGAACACCGCGCGCCCATGGTCCAGGCGCAGGTCGGTCGCACGGACGCAGGCGCCAGGGGACAACCCGAACCGCACGACCGGCCCAGGCGCCAACCCCGCCATCGCCGCGACACGTGGGTCGTCGGCGTTGAGGACGGCGGTCCCCCCCGGGCGCAGACCGGTGACAAGCTCGGACTTCGCGCGGGCGACGTCGTCAAGGGTCCCGCCGAACCCACCAAGGTGGGCGTGGCCAACAGCGAGCACGACCGCGACGTCAGGCGGTGCGATCCCGGTGAGGTAGTCCAGGTCACCTGGGGCGCTGGCACCCATCTCCAGCACGAGGTACCTCGTGGTCTGCTGCGCGTGCAGGACGGTCAGGGGCAGGCCGATCTCGTTGTTGAACGACCGCACTGGGGCGACGGTCGGCCCAGCAGTGCCGAGCACCTGCGCGAGCAGGTCTTTCGTCGTCGTCTTGCCCACAGACCCGGTCACAGCCACGACCCCCAGGTCCCCTGGGCCGTCGCGCAGCCGGGCAAGAGCTGCCCGGGCGGTGAGGCCGAGCGCGAGCGCCGCGTCAGCGACGAGGACCGCTGGCAGCGGACCGTCGGGGCCGTGCGGCTCACGGTCGGCGAGCACCGCCACAGCACCAGCCGCCACAGCACCGGCGGCATGGTCCAGCCCGTGCGAGACGTCACCGGCGAGCGCGACGAACAGCGACCCGGGGCCCACCTCACGTGAGTCGGTGACGACGGACGTCACTGCTGTGGTGCCGTCAACGTGGAAAAGCTGGCCTCCGGTCGCCGCAGCGACCTGGTCGACCGTCATCGTCGTCATACCTGGTCCGCCTGCGGGTGCTGGGTGCGGTGCTCGACGAGGATCTCGTTGAGCACGTCACGGTCGTTGTAACGGTAGAACACCCCGGCGATCTCCTGTGTTGGTTCGTGGCCCTTGCCGGTGACGATCACCGTATCGCCCTCCCCGGTCGCACCGACAGCCCGGCGGATCGCGTCTGCTCTGCTCGTCGTCACCTCGTGGACGTTCGCACCTGACACGCTCGTCGCGCCGACAAGCACCTGCGCACGGATCGCTGCTGGGTCTTCTGAACGTGGGTTCTCGTCGGTGACGAACACCTCGTCGGCGAGCTGGGCGGCGATCTCACCCATGAGCGGGCGTTTGCCGCGGTCACGGTCACCATCAGAGCCGAGCACGACGACCAGGCGCCCGGGGGTGATCAGACGTACCGCCTGCAGCGCCAGGACGAGCGCGTCGGGGGTGTGGGCGTAGTCGACCAGGCCCAGGGGCAGGCCCTGGCCACGTTCGACGACCCGTTCCATCCGTCCTGGGACACCGTGCGCTCCCCCCACGGCTGCCACAGCGGTCGACAGCCGCACACCTGCGGCGGTGGCCAAGACGATGGCCGTGGCAGCGTTCGACACGTTGACCAGCCCAGGCAACGGAGAAAACGCGTCGTGGCGTGTGCCGTCCGGTCCGCGCAGGACGAACCGGGACCCAACCTTGTCCAGGCCGACATCAGCTTTGACCACAGCCCAGTCGGCGTGCGCGTCAGTGTCGGTCACATGTGTCGCGAGCGTCTGGACGTCGATCGGCGCCTCACGGGCCAGGCGTTGGCCCCACTGGTCGTCGACGACGACAACACCGCACGCAGCCTGGTCGGCGGCGAACAGCCGGGCCTTGGCCGCGTAGTACCCGTCCATGTCGTGGTGGAAGTCCAGGTGGTCACGCTGGAGGTTGGTGAACCCCGCGACGTCGAACCGCAGGCCGTGGACCCGGCCCAGCGCCAGCGCGTGCGACGAGACCTCGGTGACCAGGCTCGCAGCCCCGCGTTCGAGGGCCAGGGCAGCGATACCGTGGAGCACCGGGGCCTCGACAGTCGTCCGGGGGCTCTCGACAGCCTCGTCGCCGATCCGCAGCTCGACAGTGCCGAGCAACGCGGTGAGCCCGTGCACGGCCCGCAGCGCCTCGTCGAGGAAGTACGCCGTCGTCGTCTTGCCGTTGGTCCCGGTCACCCCCACCGTGACCAGGCGGGTGGCCGGGTTGCCGTACACCCACGCTGCGACATGGCCTGCCAGGTCCCGGGGGTCGTCGGCGACGAGCACACCCAGAGCCCGGGCACTGGCGTCGCAGGCGATGATGCCGGCCCCGGCAGCGTCGGTGAGCACCGCTGAGGCACCAGCGGCGGCAGCAGCGCCGGCGAACCTCGCACCGTGGTGGTGCTCGCCAGCCACCGCGACGAACAGGTCCCCTGGTTCGACGTCACCTGAGCCCATCGCCACCCCGGTGACGCGCGCAGCGGCCGGGGCCGACGCCACCGACAGCCCGAGCTGCGCGACGAGGTCGTCGAGCAGACGGCTGGGGGGGTGCTCAGGCCGCCAACGGCCCCGGGGCAACACCATGGGGCGAGGTTACCCTGCCGCCTGGCCCGGTGTGGCCAACCTCACCGGCTGTGGCGCTCCCAGGACCT
>WRCL01000258.1 GCA_009783975.1 Micrococcales bacterium | reverse complement strand
CTGGGGACGGTTCCTATGTCTTGCCTGGTCACAGGCAAGACATAGGAACCGTCCCCAGTGTCCGCTGGGGTCGTCGGGCCCAGACGCGCGCAGGGGGGATACTGGCCGGTATGGGCACGCTGCTGGTGATCGACGACGACCCGCACATCCGTGAGCTGGTCTGCGAGCTGCTCACCGGGGCCGGGTTCGCCGTGGCGTCGGCCGCCGACGGGCGGGCGGGGTTGCGGCTGCTCGGCGAGACCCAGGTCGACCTGTGCGTCGTGGACGTCATGATGCCCCAGCTCGACGGGCTCGGGTTTGCCCAGGCCGTGCGCCGGTACCACCCCGAGCTGCCGCTGCTCATGCTCACCGCGAAGGCCCAGCTCGCCGACAAGGTGCGGGGTTTCGAGGCTGGGGCCGACGACTACCTCGTCAAACCCTTCGACGGACCCGAGCTCGTCGCCCGCGTCAAGGCGCTGCTGCGCCGGTACCGCAAAGTCGTCGAACAAACGGCCCACGCCGGGAACGTCACGCTGGACAACACCAGCCACGTGGTCGCCGTCGGCGACGACCGTCGTGAGCTGCCCCTGAAGGAGTTCGAGCTGTTGTTCTTGCTGGCCAGCCACAAAGGACGCACGCTCACCCGCCGCCAGATCCTCGACGAGGTCTGGGGTGTGGGTTTCGACGGCAACGAACGTACTCTCGACGTGCACATCAACCGCCTGCGTGACCGTTTCGGCGAGGCCGACGGGTTTGCCATCGTCACGGTCCGCGGCTTGGGCTACCGGCTGGAGGACCAGCTGTGACCGACCAGAGCGACGACACGCCCCGCCGCCCCCGGATGGAAGGTGGGCCCGAGCACTGGTGGCAGGTCGCGCTCACCCTCGGCGCGCTGGGGGTCGCGCTCGTTGTTGGCTGGGCCGTCGCCGAGCTCGGTTTCCGGTGGGTCGGGCACCCGCCAGCCCCGGTGGCGTTCGTCGTCGCCGCGGCGGTCGGTATCGCGATCGCGGCGGGCTGCGCGTCAGTCGTGGCCCGGGTCTTCGGGCGCAGCAACCGGGTGCCGTTCGGCGCCGAGATCATGGACGCCTTGGACCGCATCTCCCGCGGTGACTTCTCCGTCCGCATCCCCGCAGGCCAGCGTCACCCGCTGTCCGAGCTCGTCGACTCGGTCAACACCATGGCCGACCAGCTCGGAGACCTGGAGCGCCAACGCCAAGAGTTCATCTCCAACGTCTCGCACGAGATCGGCTCGCCCCTGACCTCGATCGGGGGGTTCGCCCGCCTCGCGCGTGACCCCGACGTCGACGAGGCCACCCGCACCCACTACCTCGACATCATCACCTCCGAGACCGCACGGCTGTCAGCCCTCAGCGACAACCTCCTGCGCCTGTCGACCCTCGACGGCGAAGACGTGCACACCCACCCGCATGTGTACCGCCTCGACGAACAGCTGCGCACGGTCATCCTCACCGCCGAGCCCCAGTGGGCCGCCAAGAACCTCGACGTCGGCCTCGACGCCGCCGAGCTCGAGGTCGACGCCGACGAAGACCTGCTGCACCAGGTCTGGGTGAACCTCGTCGGCAACGCGATCAAGTTCACACCCGACGGCGGCCAGGTCCAGGCGACCGTTGTCCGCGACGGCGACCACGCCCGCTGCCGTGTCACCGACACCGGCATCGGCATCGCCCCCGCAGACCTGGTGCGGGTCTTCGAACGTTTCTTCCGCGCCGACGCAGCCCGCCCCGCCGGCGGCAACGGCCTGGGCCTGGCCCTGGTCCGCCGCGTCGTCGACCTCGTCGACGGCCACCTCGACGTGACCTCAACCCTGGGCCAAGGCACGACCTTCACCGTCGACATCCCGCTGAAGCCGCGTTGATGCCGGAGACGTCGTGCCACTCCGGGAGGCTGCGGTGGCTCCAGAGCCTGCGTGTCAGATGCAGATCGATGCACGATTTCGTCGCATTCCGACGAAATGGGCAGGAGATCTGCTCCAGGTGGGTGTAGAGTGGTGCCATGCTCATCCGGTTTGAGGCGACCAACTTCCGGTCGATCGAGTCCGCGGTGGAGTTGTCCATGGTGGCGGTGGACACCGACCGTGCTGAGGCTGTCCCTGCTGAGCTGCTTGGCGAGAGCCTGCTCAAGGTCGCGGGCGTCTACGGCCCCAATGCCTCGGGGAAGTCCAACGTCGTGGCCGCCCTGGCGTGGCTGCGTGATGCCGTGGTTCTGTCGTTGAGACACTGGGACGAAGCCATTCCGTACGATCCGTTCGCCTTCGGCAACGGGCCCACGCAGCCCTCCACGTTCACGTTGGAGATGACCGTCGACGACGTTCGTTTCGAGTACAACCTGGAGGTTGACGCCACCAAGGTCCTGCGCGAGAGCCTGTACCACTACCCGAAGAAGATCAGGCGGAAGTTGTTCGAGCGCGACGAGAACGGCCTGGAGTTCCAGCGCGGCCTGGGTCGGCTCTCTGGGACCCGCGACCTGTTGACGCCCAAGACGCTGGTGATGTCTGTCGCCCCCAGGTTCGAAGAGCCGCTCGTGTCAGGGTTCGCACAGCAGCTACGCGCGATCCAGACTCTTGGCCCAACCCCTACGTCACGCCGCGGGGTGTACAGGCGGCGTCCGGGACACGTTGGGTCGCGGCAGACCTTGCGCTGGTTCGAAGACGATGACCATCCCAGCTTGTTCGACGACGACGATGCCGGGGCGAACGACGACCGGGCTCAGGCGCTGGCGCTGCTCCGCCTAGCAGACCTTGGTATTGAAGACGTCCGGCTGGACGAAGAAGAAGTCCCGCTCCGCGATTCGTCGGAGACGCGGACCCTGGTGCGGATCCGGCTGTTGCACAATTTGCCAGGCGCGTCGGTGCCACTCGACTTCGAGGAAGAGTCGCAAGGAACCCGGACCTGGTTCTCGCTCATCGGCCCTGTGCTCCAGGCTCTGCGCACCGGCACCCTCGTGGTGTTCGACGAGTTGGATGCCAGCCTGCACCCCACCTTGTCGGCGGAGCTGATCCGGATCTTCAAGCGGCGGGACACCAATCCGCTCGGAGCGCAGCTGCTGTTCACCTCGCACGACACAAGCCTGCTGCGGCACCTGAACCGGGACGAGGTGTGGTTGACCGAGAAGCGCGGCGACGGCACGACCCGCCTGGGATCGCTGGCCGAGTTCGCCGGAGAGCGTGTCCGCCAGTCGGTCAACCTTGAGGCCGGCTACCTACACGGCAAGTTCGGCGCACTGCCTCAAGTGAACCAAGTCGAGTTCCTGCGTGCTCTGGGTCTGATCGGTCGAAGTGATGACTAAGCCTGGGTCCCGCCGATGAAGCGAAGTACAGGCAAGAGCCTCAAGCGGAAAGTGGGTGTTCGCCCGGAGTTGCGCACTGTCGTCGTTTTCTGCGAAGGGCAAGGCTCCGAGCCGGACTACGTCACCGGTCTGGTGCGTCTACCTGAGGTGTCATGCAACGCAGCTCTCCACATCGAGATCTCGGACGTCCATGGCGTCCCCTACACGTTGGTGGACAACGCTGTTGCGCTGAAGAAGCGCGACGCAGAGGAGGTCGACGAGTGCTGGTGCCTGTTCGATGTGGAGTGGCCGCAGCACCACCCGAGGTTGGCCGAAGCGGTGCGCCGCGCCAACGACATCCCCGGAGTGCAGGTTGCCGTGTCCAATCCCTGCTTTGAAGTCTGGCTCATCATGCACTACCGGGATGTCACGGCATTTTTGACCACCGCCGAGGCAGAACGGCAGAGCCGGGCAGAAGACGGCCGGGCCGGCAAGCGCATCAATGCTGGTGACTACATGTCCAGGCGTCGTCACGCTGTCGCTCGGGCGAAGAGGCTCGAAGCCCGTCACCGCCAAACCGGAACGACAATGCCCCACGACAACCCGTCCTCGGGTGTGTTCATGCTGCTGGAGGCCATCGGCGCTGACGGCTCTGATACTCCAGCAACCCACGAACGCTGACACAGGTCGACGATATGGACCGGCTCGACCCCGGCAGGTCACCGGTGAAGATTTCTTTCTTCAGCGACAGGATT
>WRCL01000257.1 GCA_009783975.1 Micrococcales bacterium | reverse complement strand
CGATGAGCTTCTGGTTCACCGAGATGTCGTAGCGCGGCACCGAGCTGGCGAGCACGACACCTGTGGAGTCGACGATCGACCCACGTGTGCCGGTGACGGTGATCGTCGACATCCGGTCCTCGCGGGCTTGTGCGGCCAGCGCCGGACCGTCGACGACCTGGACGACGACGAGACGGCCGGTGAACACAGCGACGACGACGAGGAGCACCACCGCCATGCTCGCGACCCGCCCGCGCCCGCCGACCTCACCAACCCGGTCACCTGGGGTGCGGGTGCTCGCATGCTCCAACCGCCGCACGACCCAGCGCGACAGTGGCGACGGCCGCCGCGGTGGCTGGTTCGTCGGCGCCAGCTCACGCGCCTGCAGCGCACGCACCGGAGCACGTGTGCCTGTGCGCCGCACAGCAGGTGACCTCGCTGCCTTCATGGGTCTGCCAGCCGTGGCTGGCGGTCGCGCAGCTTTCGCGGTGGGTGTCGCGGCTTTCTTCCCGGTGGCGCCAACGGGTCTGTCAGTCTTGGCCGGTGCAGCCTTGGCCCTCGTCGGCGCTGCAGCCTTGGCAGCCCTCGTCGGCGCAGCAGCCTTGGCAGCCCGCGCAGGTGTGCCGGCCCTCGACGGTGCCGCCGGTGTGCGGGGCCGGGCCGACCCAGCTGGCCGCCGCGCGGTCATGGCTGGGCCGGCGCCGACCCGCCGGGGGCTTCGGGCGAGGTCACATCCGGCTGCGCTGGTGGCGCCGGCTCCTGGACCCCGGCGACCGTCTGGTCAGACAGCCGGATCCACCCGGTTCCCGTCGCTGGGACCATCCCCAGCTCGCGAGCCGCAGCAGCCAGGTGCTCAGGCGAGGCTTTCTCGTCCAGGGTTGCTGCGAGCTCGTCGTTGTCCTGGAGCAACCCGGTCAGCTGGCGCTGGGTACGGCTGGTCTCGAACGCCGCCTGGGCCGTGGCCGTGTTGAGCAGCAGCATGACGACCAACGCGGTGATGAGCACACCCATGCAGGTCACGACGAACGGCACCCGGGTGCGCACGTGCTGGGGCGGACGGACCAGGCGCAGCCGCGGTTCCAGCGGCGCTGGACGCGGTGCACGTGCCGGAGCGACCCGGGCAGCAGCGGTGGCGCTCATGAGGCACCTGCCGGACGTCGTGCGGGCGGGGTCGCGGCGGTCCGCTCAGCGGCGCGCACACGTACCGACGCCGACCGTGGGTTCGCTGCGACCTCGGCCTCGTCGGCGCGCAACGCACCGTGGGTGACCAGACGCAGGTACGGTGCGCTCTCGACGGGTTCCACAGGCAGCCCACGCGGGGCGCTGCTCGACGCCGCGGCGGCGAAGGTGCGTTTGACCAGGCGGTCTTCCAGCGAGTGGTACGACTCGACGACGATCCGTCCGCCGAGCGCCAGCTGGTCGACGGCCAGCGGCAGGGCGCGGGCGAGCACGTCCAGCTCACCGTTGACCTCGATCCGCAACGCCTGGAACGTACGTTTGGCCGGGTGGCCTCCGGTGCGGCACGACGCAGCGGGGATCGCCTCGCGCAGCAGGTCGACGAGCTGGCCCGTGCGCACCAGCGGCACCGCGCCACGTGTGGCCACGACACGCGCGGCGATCCGGCGGGCGAACCGTTCCTCGCCGTAGTCACGCAGCACCCCGGCGAGCGCTGCCTCGTCGTAGGTGGCGAGCACCTGCGCCGCGGTGAGGTCGGTCTCCGGGTCCATCCGCATGTCCAGCGGCGCGTCGTGGGCGTAGGAGAACCCGCGCTCGGGCTCGTCGAGCTGCAGCGAGGAGACCCCCAGGTCCATGAGCACCGCGTCGACGGCGTCCAGCCCCAGGTCGGCGAGCACGTCGGCGATGCGGTCGTAGGTGGCGTGCACCGCTGTGAACCGGTCGCCGAACCCGGCCAGGCGCTCGGTCGCCAGCGCGACGGCCTGCCGGTCGCGGTCGATGCCGACCACCCGTGCTGTGCCGAACCGGCGCAGCACGCCCTCGGCGTGGCCGCCCATACCCACGGTGGCGTCGACGATGACGGCACCGTCGTGCTCCACGGCAGGTGCGAGCAGGTCGAGGCAACGCTCGAGCAGCACAGGTGTGTGCCGGTCAGCGGTCTGTCGGGTGTCCACCGTGTGCTCCTCTCGGGTCGATGCTGGCGGCGGCACTGCGGTCGTCTGGCCTGATCCCCCACCGGCCCCTCTGGCGCCGGGGAAGTGCGTCAGAGCGACGGGGGGAGGTCAGACCAGACGACGGGTTCAGAACGGCCCGTTCGGGAAGACCTCCTCTGCGGTGCCGGCGTACCCAGGTTCTTGTTCGGCGAGGTACGCCTCCCAGGTCGCCAGGTCCCAGATCTCCACACGGGACCCGGCACCGATGACGGCCACGTCCCGGGTGAGCCCCGCGTACTCGCGCAAGGACGCCTGGATCGAGACCCGGCCCTGCTTGTCGGGCAGCTCGGCGCTGGCCCCGGACAGCAGCACGCGCAGGTAGTCGCGGGACTGCTTGTTGGTGACCGGGGCCTTGCTCAGCTGGTCGTGCATCCGCCGGAACTCGTCGAGGGGCATGACGAACAGGCAGTTCTCCTGGCCGCGGGTCATCACCAGACCACCAGCCAGGGCTGGGCGGAACTTGGCCGGAAGGATCAGCCGCCCCTTGTCGTCGAGCTTCGGCGTGTAGGTGCCGAGGAAGGGCAGGGCAAGCGCGAACGCCGCCGTGGACTCATCGGTCACGGCCCCTCCTTCCTCCTGTTGGCTCCAAACGCCTCCACGGTACTCCACTTTCCTCCACGATGCTCAGCCAATTCCCACACCCTCACCCGATGTGGCGATATCAGTGCAGGTCATCTCAGTGGAGGGGTGTGGAGGGAGAAAACCTCACCCGGCGTCGGCGCGACCGTCGACACCACCACAGGTGCACCGGACCACGGCCGGGCGGGGTGTTGGGGCGGCGTTGGGGCGCGGTGGTGGAGTGAAGTGGAGGACATGCCCCGGGTCTTGTCGCGGGAGGCAGGCAACCTTTCGACCTGGGTCACCGGAGCCCCCTGCGGATGAACCGACTTCTCTGGCAGCCCAGCCAGCCCGGTGGCCTGGGCGTGCCTGGCGCGAGGACGCTCGTGCCCACAGCAGGTCGAACCGCGCCATGGTGTGCTGTGGCGCGCGGTAACGTCAAGACGCCCAGGGGGCCGAAACGCCCCCAACGTGCTGGGCACCCCGTAGCCTGGAGCCACACGCACGACCAGACCATGACGAGGAGGCGCCGATGCTCAGCTCGGCCGACCGGCCGGTCCGCGGCAATGGTGTCAGCCTCGACGAGCTCGTCGAGGCTGTCGCTGCCATGCGTGCCGCGGTCGGGTCTGTGCTCAGCGGACGTCCCGCCCTTGTCGAGCTTGCGCTGACCGTCCTGCTCGCCGAAGGCCATATGCTCGTCGAAGACGTCCCGGGCGTGGGCAAGACGACCTTGGCCAAGGCGATCGCCGCAGCGATGGGCACATCTGTGGGACGTGTCCAGTTCACCCCGGACCTCATGCCCTCGGACCTCACCGGTGTGAGCATCTACCGGCACGACCAGTTCGAGTTCCGGCCCGGCCCGGTGTTCGCGCACGTCGTCATCGGTGACGAGATCAACCGCGCCTCGCCACGCACCCAGTCAGCCCTGCTCGAGTGCATGGCTGAGGCGCAGGTGACCGTCGACGGACGCACCTACCGGCTGCCGCGGCCCTTCTTGGTCCTGGCCACGCAGAACTCTGTGGAGATGGAAGGCACGTACCCGCTGCCCGAGGCCCAACGCGACCGTTTCATGGCGCGTCTGGACGTGGGCTACCCCGCCCCCGACGACGAGGTCGCCATGCTCGACGCCCGCGACACGACCGACCCGCTCGACGCGGTACGTCCGGTCACCGACCCTCACCACCTCGCCCAGCTCATCGCCCTGGCCCGCAGCACATACGCCTCGGCGGCGATCAAGCGGTACGTCGTCGACCTCGTCACCGCCACCCGTTGGCACGACGGGCTGCGCCTGGGCGCCTCACCGCGTGGGTCGATCCAGCTGCT
>WRCL01000256.1 GCA_009783975.1 Micrococcales bacterium | reverse complement strand
CACCCCCCGAACGCCGGGTGCGCGCCGACATCGTCCAGACGGATCGCCCCGACAGCCGGGATCTGGCCCAGGACGCCGCAGGCGCTGGGGGCGTGGCCGATCGCGCTGGCGGTCGCCGGGTCGACCCCGGTCTGGACGAACGCCAACGAGCGGTGGTCGTCCAGGACGTTGATCGCGGCGCACCCGGCGCCGGTCAACGCGGCGGCGGCGTGGACGAGACGGTCGAGCACAGCAGGCAGGTCGAGCTCGCCAGCGATGGCCAGGACCGCGTCCATGAGGTCGTCAAGGCCGTCGTCACCCATCAGCCCTCCTTCGGCTCGGCAGGCTCGTCGTGCTGTTCTTGCTGCGCAGCCGCAGCGTATCCTGGCACGGTCGCGAGCAGCTCGTCATGGCGTCCACGTGAGGCTACCGTGCCGTGCTCGATCCACAGCACCTCGTCGGCGGCCCGCAGCGGGGTGATCCGGTGGGTGACGACGAGGACCCCCCGGTCAGGCCGGGCGGTGAGCAGGTCGGTGATGACGCGGTCGGCCGACACCGGGTCCAGGTGCTCACCGGGTTCGTCGACGAGCAGCAGCGGGGCGCCGGTGAGCAACGCCCGTGCCAGCAGCAGACGTCGACGTTCCCCACCGGACACTGTGCGCGCGTCAGGTCCGAGCATCGTGTCCAACCCGTCGGGCAGTGACGCCAGCCAGTGGTCCAGGCCGACGTCGTGCAACGCGGCGCGGGCCTGCGCATCAGTGACGTCGCCGCGGGCGACGCGCAGGTTCTCCAGCACGGTCGTGCCGAACACGTGCGCGTCCTCGGTCGTGGCCACGACCGACCGCACGACGTCGCCGCGCTCGAGCGAACCCAGGTCGTCCTCGCCCAGGCGCAGCTGCCCGTCACGTGCTGGCAGCAGCCCGGCCAGGGTGAGCAGCAAGGTCGTCTTGCCTGCCCCAGACGGTCCGGCCACCGCGATGGTGCGCCCGACCGACAGCTCCAGCCCAACCCCGGTGACCACCGGGTCGCGTCCGGTCCACCCGCAGGCGAGGTCGGTGGCACGCAGCGTGCGCACAACAGGCTCAGCCGCCGGTGTGGCCAGGGCTGGCTCGGCAGGCTGTTCGGCGGAGTCGAGCAGCGCGAGGATCCGCCCGGCCGCGGCGCGTGAACGCTGCAGCTGGACCGCGGCGTTGGGCAACGCCTGGGTCGCCTCGAACGCGGCCAGGGGAGTCAGGACGACGACAGCCAAGGTTGTCGGGGCCAGCAACCCCTGCTCGACAGCCGGAACACCAGTGACAAGCGCGACGATGACCGCAGCGGCCTGGGCGAGCAGGCCCAGCCCGGCAGCCACCGCGGCAGGCACAGCCGAGGCGTCGACGGCACGGGCGATATCGTCGTCAG
This sequence comes from Micrococcales bacterium, assembly GCA_009783975.1. Lineage (GTDB taxonomy): Bacteria > Actinomycetota > Actinomycetes > Actinomycetales > Cellulomonadaceae > Cellulomonas. The sequence goes on along the minus strand of WRCL01000256.1, from coordinate 2,648 downwards.
CGGCTCGTAGGCGGGCCGCTTCGGTGCCGGTGCGTCCGGCGACCCTCATCGGACCAGCGTCGTCGAGCATCCCCAGGGCGATCGCGTTCATCTGGGCCCGGGCCGCCGACGCGCGCTGCTCGGCGCGGCGCACCGACATGGCGGTGAGCGTCGGCGCCAACCACCCGGCGACGAGCAGGCACACAGCCAGCGCAACACCGGCCGGCCACCACAAGACCGCCATGACCACGCTCGTGCCGACCCCCAAGGTGACCGCCACACCCACAGGGATGAGCGCCCTCACGACGAGGTAGCCGACCTCGTCGACGTCGGCCCCGACACGGGCGAGCAGGTCACCACGGCGCACCCGCAGCAACGCCTCGGGGGTCCCGGCAGCGAGGCGGGCGTACACGGCGGTGCGCAGGTTCGTCATCCCACGCAGCGCGGTGTTGTGCGACGACAGACGTTCGAGGTAGCGCATGACCCCGCGCCCCAGGCCAAAGGCCCGCACCGCCGTCGCCGCCAGGCTCAAGGCGACCACTGGTGGCATCTGCGAGGCCCGGGCGATGAGCCAGGCTGATGTTGCGCCGAGGGCGACGGCGCAGCCGAGCGCCGCCGTGCCGAGCGCGACTGAGGTGAGCACCTGCACCGGGCGCACCCCGGTGAGCTGGACCGCGCGGACCAGCGTCGTGCGGGCCAACCGCGACTGGCGGGTCATACGTGCTCCTGCGCTGGTGCGGAGGTGACCGTGACCACCGCGTCGGCGGTCGCCACGAGCGAGGCCCGGTGTGCGACGAGCAGCACCGCCGAACCGGCCCGGCGCAGCGCGGCCACTGTGTCGAGGACGACCGACTCACCGTGGGCGTCCAGGTGCGCTGTCGGCTCGTCGAGGACGACGAGCGGGGCTGGGGCGAGCAACGCCCGGGTCAGGGCCACACGCTGGCGCTGGCCCACCGACAGCCCAGCCCCCCCACGGCCCAGGTCGGTGTCCCAGCCGTCGGGCAGGCCAGCAACGACGACGTCCAGACCGGTGAGGGCAGCAGCCCGGTCGCGGTCGGCCGGGTCGGGGTCACCCAGGACGGTGCGCAGCGTCCCCGGTTCGAGGAACGGCCGTTGCGGTAACCAGGAGACCTGGTCCCAGTAGGAGCGCAGGTCGACCTCGGCCAGGTCGGTGCCGTCGACCTGCACGGTGCCACGGTCAGGGCGCAGCAGCCCGAGCACGACGTCGACCGTTGTCGACTTGCCGGTCCCTGACGGCCCGACGAGCGCTGTCACCTGCCCTGGCGACACGGTGAGGTCGAGCCGGTCGGGGGTCCACCCGCCGGTGGACCGCACACCCACCGCGGTGAGCGTGAGGGTCGCGGTGCGCAGGTCCGGGCATGGTGTGGTGCCTGCGGCAGGCAGGGGAGTGTCGAGCACAGCGAACGCGGACTGTGCTGCGGCGACCCCGTCGGTCGAGGCGTGGAACTGCGCGCCGACCTGGCGCAGTGGTGCGAACACCTCAGGGGCCAAGATGAGTACGGTCAGCGCGGTGACAAGGTCCGTCCCACCGTCGCGCAGCTTGAACCCGATGAACACCGCGACGAGGGCGACACCGAACGTCGCGAGGAGCTCAAGGACCATCCCGGACAAGAACGCGACCGACAAGGTCGACATCGTCGCCTTGCGGTGCTGGTCGCCGAGCTGGCGCACCGTCGTGGCCGGACCGCCCTGGCGGCCGAACATCCGCAGCGTCGGCAGCCCGGCGACGAGGTCGAGCATCGCCGTGCCCAGGCGTTTCATCACTGCCAGGCCTTTGGCGGCCCGTCCTTCGGTCATCTTGCCGATGAGGACCATGAACAGCGGGATCAGCGGTGCGGCGATGGCGACGAGCACCGCCGAGAACCAGTCGAAACCCAGCACGACGACCCATGTCAGCGGGGTGAGCGTCGCGGCGAGGACGAGCTGGGGCAGGTACCGCACGAAGTATGGTTCGAGGCTGTCCAGGCCGCGGGTGGCCAAGGTCACCAGCCCTGGGCCTTGGCCAGAGGCCAGCCACCGCGGTCCGGCCTGTGTGCCGTGTGCGACGAGGCGTTCACGCAGCTCGTTGACCGCGTTCGTCGCGGCGCGGTGCGCAAAACGTTCCTGGACGGTCGTGGCCACCGCACGGGTGACCATGACGAGCGTGAGCGCGACGACCATGGTGGTGACGGCTGACAGCCGAACAGGCTCTGGCAGGACGAGCCATGTGCTCGTGCGCTCGTCCCATGCTCCCGCGCCGACGACGACCTGCCCGAGGACCCGCCCGAGCAGCACAGCCTGGGCGATGACCAGCCCGGCGACGACGAGCCCGGTGACGATCGTCAGGACGAGGTACCCACGAGCAGCCCTGGCATAGGTCAGCAGCCGGGGATCGAGTGGCTTCACAGTGTTGAGTATCCCAGGTGTCAAGGCCAGGGCCCCCCGCTCCGGTCGGGAACGAGGGGCCCTGGTCGGGTTGTTGCCTGCTACTTCGCAGGGTCCAGGCCAGCTTCGGCCGGGATGCGCTCAGCGCTGATGCGCTTGCGGAACACCCAGATGCTCCAGCCCTGGTAGATCAGGACGATGGGTGTGAGGATCACTGCGACCCACGTCATGAGCTTGAGCGTGAGCGGGCTGGACGACGAGGTCATCATCGTCTGGCCTGTGAT
>WRCL01000255.1 GCA_009783975.1 Micrococcales bacterium | reverse complement strand
GCCCGTCGGCCCGGTGACGGTCCGCCGTGGTGACCCGCTGGGCCTGATCAGCAGGGAGCGGACGTTCGCCGACATCCACGAGCTGTTGGTGCACCCGCGGATCGTGTCTCTGGCCGACGTCCGTGCTGGTCTGCTGCGCGACCTGGAAGGCCAGGCGACCCGTGACCTGTCCGACGCAGACCTGTCGTTCCACGCCCTGCGTGAGTACGCCCCTGGCGACGACCGGCGGATGATCCACTGGCGCACCTCGGCGCGCACCGGCAGGCTCATGGTCCGCCAGTTCGAGGACACCCGGCGCACCCGTACGACGATCGCCCTGGCGACCAACGACGCCGACTACGCCGACCCCGACGAGTTCGAGATGGCCGTCTCGGTCGCCGCGTCCTTGGCGTTGCACGTGCTGCGCGACGAACGCGAGCTGTCGTTCCTGGCTGGGACCCGGCGTTTCAACGCTGTCATCCCCTCGGCGCTGCTCGACGAGTGCGCCCGCGTGCAGACCAGCGCAGATGGGACGCGGACCACCGACCTGCCGTACCGCGTCGCCGCTGAGCCGGCGACGTCCTCGGTGGCGTTCCTCGTCGGCGGTTCGGCCGCAGCCCCTGACGAGCGGCGTGCCTCGGTACGCCATGTCCCAGTCGGGCTGCGCGTCGTGGCGGTGGCGTGCGCTGCTGGCGAACCGGTCGAGGTGCGCCAGGACGGGCTGGCCTCGCTCACCCAGATCGGCGTGCTGGACGACCTGCCGCGCCTGATGCACCGGGTGGTCTTGTGAGCGGCCCGACGCGGAGCCGGGCCGCGATCCGCGCACGACGCCACCACGGCACCGACGTCGTCGTCCTCACCGCCGCCTTGGTGCTGGCCGCCACCCCGCTGCTGCCGGTGTATGGGCAGAACGCAGCGGTTCCCGCCCTGGCGACCGGGCTCGTCGCAGGGTCGGCCCTGGCGCTGGTCGGTGCGCGGCTGCGGTGGCCTGGTTGGTTGGTCGCCGCGCTCGCAGCGGTGCTCGTCATCGTCTTGGGCACCCCCCTGACTGGTGCGCCGACCCTTGCTGGGCTCGTGCCCACCCCCCGTGGTGCTGGCCAGGTGGTCGTCGCGTCGTTCACGACGTGGAAAGACGTGCTCACCTTGGACCCCCCGCTGGGCAGCACAGGTGATGTGCTGCTCGCGCCGTTCTTGCTGCTGTTCGTCGGGTCCCTGCTCGCGCTGACCTTGGCCTTGCGCGCCCGTGTGACCGTCGGTGCCTTGGCCGCAGTGGTCGTCGGTGCTGTCATGGTCGTCTCGGCGCTGCTCGGCACCGCAACCCAGCCGATCTCGCCGCTGGTGTCCGGCACCGTCCTGGTCGCCGGGCTCCTGGCGTGGATGGCCTCGCGCACCGGGCCGGGGGTGCGCCGCCGGCCAGTGTCGGCCATGGTGCTGTTGACCCTGGTCGTCGTCGGGGCACTTGTCGGTGCGCCGGTGCTCGCCGACGGCCCCCGGTACGTCCTGCGCGACCATGTCGTCCCGCCGTTCGACCCCACGCAGTACCCCAGCCCTCTGGCTGGTTTCCGTTCGTACGTCAAAGCCGACGACGAGGTGCTCTTCACGGTCAAGGGCCTGCCTGACGGGGCCCGGGTCCGCCTGGCGGTCATGGACCGGTACGACGGGATGGTCTGGAACGTCGCTGGTGGGCACGCCGCGCAGGGCAGTGGTGAGTTCCGCCGGGTCGGCAGTGCTGTGACGACCTCAGACGAGGGGGTTGAGGCGAACGTCACGTTCACCATCAAGAACATGTCAGGGGTGTGGCTGCCGACCGTCGGTTCGGCGACGTCGTTCGACCTTGGCTCAGGTGTGGCCCGAGACCTGCGCTACAACGACGCGACCGGCGCTGCAGTGCTCACCTCCGGGGTGCGCAACAACATGACGTACTCCCAGCACGTGGTCGTCGCCAACCTGAACATGCCTGACTCGGTCATCGGCACCGCGAGGTCGGCGAACGTCGTGCTGCCCAACGACACTGGTGTGCCTGAGTCGTTGTCGCGCCACGCCTCCTCGGTCGCCCAGAACGCGACGACGCCTGTCGGCCAGGCGCGTGCGCTGTCGTCGTGGTTGCTGGACGGCTACTTCAGCCACGGCCTGGACGGGGAGCACTCGTCGTTGGCCGGGCACGGTGCGGCGCGGATGAGCCGGCTGCTGGACGCCCCTCCGATGGTCGGCGACGGTGAGCAGTACGCCTCGGCGCTGGCCCTCATGGCCCGGGCGATGAACCTCAAGGCCAGGGTCGTCATCGGTTTCGTCCCGGGGGCCGGTGACGCCGAGACTGCCGCCCAGGCCCGCCCACGGCAGACCAACGGTGTGGTCGAGGTCCGCGGCAAGGACGTGCAGGCGTGGGTCGAGATCGCCTTCGCCGGTATCGGGTGGGTCGCTTTCGACGCCACACCGCCGACGTCGCGCCAGGCCACCGAAGAAGAGCAGGACGACCGCGCGCACTCCCAGCCGCAGGTCCTGCAGCCGCCGGTGCAGCCGCCGGACCCGCAGACCGAACCTGACGACGAGGTGCGTCCGCCGCAGACCGGCAGCCCCGACCCGCAACCCGAACCTGCACGGTGGTTGCGTGCTGTGGCGTGGACCGCCGGTGGGCTGGGGGTCGTCGGGGTCCTGGTGCTCCCGCTGCTCGCGGTGCTCGGGGCCAAAGCCCACAGGCGACGGCTGCGACGCCGGGCGTCGACCACCTCAGACGCGGTCACCGGGGGGTGGGCTGAGCTTGTCGACGCGGCGGTCGACCTCCGCCAGGGTCCGTCCTTGGTCGACACCCGCCGGGAGTCAGCACGGATCGTCGCGGTCGGTCTTGGCGCGGCAGACCTGCCAGGACGTCTCGACGACCTCGCGGTCCGTGCCGACCGGGCGGCGTTCGCCCCCTCGCCGCCGTCGTCGGAACAGGCTGAGGCGTACTGGGCCGACGTCCATGACGCCGTCGCCGTCAAGTGGCGGACCGTCGGGTGGCGCTCGCGGGTCGTCGGCCGGGTCTCGACCCGTTCGTTGCGCCACCGAAAGCTGCGCACATCAGACCAGCGCAACCAGCCGTCCGAAAGGAGACCAAGGTGAACACTGAGCTTGTCGCGCCCAGACCTGGACGTGTGGTCCGCTCGCGCGCACGCCGCAGACACGGTGAGCCGTCGGCGTTGATCTGGCGGGTGTACGCCGCTGGGTTCGACACCCTCGCAGTCGTCGGCCCCGCTGTTGTCGTCGCCCTGGTCGTCGGGGGAGGAGGCGGTGTCTTCCTCGCCGTCGTCGTGGCGGTCGTCTTGCTCATGGGCCAGATGCACCTGCAAGGCCAGCACGGCTGGACCATCGCCCAGCGCCAGATGTCGCTGAAGGTCGTCGACCACCGCACCGGCCGCCCGATCGGCACCGGGCGCGCCGCGCAGCGGCTGGTCATCGCCCCGATCGCGTTGACCTCGGCGCCGTTCGACCAGTCAGGCCGGCACCGTGGGTGGCACGACCTGCTCATGGGCACCGAGGTCATCGACCTGGGTGTGCCGCGTCCGAAGACGAAGAAAGGTGCAGCCCAGCAAGGGTTCGGTATCTCCGACCTGCTCGCCCCGCCGACGGTCGAGATGCCCGCGCTCGAGCAGCCTGCCGATGCTCAGCAGGCAACGCGCAGCACAGGTGCGCTGCCAGCATGGGCCCCGCGCCAGCCGGTCTCCGGTGCTGTGCCGGCAGGCGACCTTGGCACCGGTCCCACACCTGTGGTCGAGCTCGAACCTGTACCGGCCGCGCTCATGTGGCGGCTGTACGCGGCGATGTTCGACGTGCTCCTCGTGGGTGTGCCGGTCCTCGTCGCCTCGTTGGCGGTCAGCGGTCCTTCTGGCACCTTGCTGGCCACCGAGCTCGGCGTGTGCGTCTTGGTCGTCGAGCTGTTCTTGCAGGGCCGGTTCGGCGGCACCATCGCCCAGGGGCTCATGCGTATCCGCGTGGTCGACCAGTGGACTGGTGAGCCGGTCGGCATGGGCCGGGCAGTGCGACGGCTGTCCATCATCGTCGCTGGTGGCATGGT
>WRCL01000254.1 GCA_009783975.1 Micrococcales bacterium | reverse complement strand
CTTGGCCCTGAAGGCCAAGGCCCAGACTGGCACGGTCGAACGCCTCGCCCAGGTGCCGTTCGACTCGGCGGTCAAGCTCTCCGCGACGCTCGACGACGTGCCAGGGACGGGCAGGGTCATCCACGTCCTTGGCGCACCGGACAGGTTGCTGCAACGCTGCACCGCCCAGTGGGCCCCGGCCGGTACCGCCACGCTCGAGGCTGCGGCGTGGGAGACGACGAACGCCGAGCTCGGTGCCCAGGGGCTGCGGGTGCTCGCCGCCGCGTACGTCCCGGCGAGCGCCCCGCGGGTCTCGGCAGACCCTGACGCTCTGGCGCTGGCGGACCTGGACACCGGCCTGGTGTTCTTGGGCCTGGTCGGGATCGTCGATCCCCCGCGCCCAGAGGCGACCGCTGCTGTGGCCGACTGCCACACCGCAGGGATCGGCGTGAAGATGATCACCGGTGACCACGCCGGCACCGCGGTCGCGATCGCCCGCGAGCTTGGTATCGCCGGCGACGACGCCCAGGTCGTCACAGGTGCTGAGCTCGAAGCGATGTCGTCCTCGCAGCTGCGGGCGCTGGTCCGCGACGTCGACGTGTTCGCCCGCACGAGCCCGGAGCACAAGATCCGCATCGTGCGGGCGCTGCAGTCGCACGGCGAGGTCGTGGCGATGACCGGTGACGGCGTCAACGACGCTCCGGCGCTGACCCGCGCCGACATCGGTGTGGCCATGGGGATCAAAGGGACCGAGGCGACCAAGGACGCCGCCGACATCGTCTTGGCCGACGACAACTTCGCGACGATCGAACGCGCTGTCGAAGAAGGCCGCCGGATCTACGACAACATCCGCAAGTCTGTGGTGTTCTTGCTGCCGACCAACGGGGCCCAGTCCCTGGTGATCTTGGTCGCGGTGCTGTTCGGTATCACCTTGCCGCTGGCGCCGGTGCAGATCTTGTGGGTCAACCTTGTCACTGCGGTGACCTTGTCGTTGTCCCTGGCCGCCGAGCCGGCCGAACCGTCGGTCATGCGACGGCCCCCCCGCGACAGCACCGAACCGTTGCTGTCGCGCCCGTCGCTGGTCATGGTCCTGGCGGTGTCGGTGATCATCGGGGCAGCGACGTTGCTCGTCTTCGAGATCGAACGCGGCGCCGGGGTCGACGTGGCCCGGTCCCAGACCGTCGCGGTGGGCATGCTCGCCGCCGGGCAGGGCGCGTACCTGTTCACCTGCCGGTTCCTCACCGCTTCGAGCCTGCACCCACGCGTCCTGCGCGGGAACCGCATGATCTGGGTCGCCTCAGGCGCTCTGCTCGTGCTCCAGGCGCTGTTCACCTACGCACCGTTCATGAACGAGTGGTTCGGCTCAGCGCCGATCTACCCGCGCGACTGGGCCCTGCTCGTGGCGATCTCCGGCCTGGTCGTGCTGGCGACCGAAGGGGCCAAAGCGCTGAGCTGGCGGGTACCGCACTGAGCCGGCTCGTCACGCGAGGCGGTGGAGCCAGCCGTGACGGTCCAGGCGGCGCCCGTACTGGATGTCGGTGAGCTCGGCACGCACCGACATCGTCAGCGGCCCGGCACCACCGTCGGCGACGGTGACGTCGAAGTCGTCGCCGACGAGGCGCCCGATCGGGGTCATCACCGCGGCGGTGCCGCACGCGAAGACCTCGGCGACCTCACCTGAGGCGATCTGCGCGAGCAGCTCAGCCAGGACGACCGGTTCTTCGCGGACCTCGTGCCCGGCGTCGGTGAGCAACGCCAGGATCGACGAGCGCGTGACGCCCTGAAGGATCGCGTCGGACACCGGCGGGGTGCGCACAGTGCCGTCGGCACCGACGACCATGACGTTCATCCCGCCGAGCTCTTCCAGGACGGTCTTGGTGCGCGCGTCCAAGAAGCACACCTGGTCGCAGTCGTGGTCGTACCCGAAGGTCTGGGGCAGCAGGCTCGCAGCATAGTTGCCGCCGCACTTGGCCGCGCCGGTGCCTCCAGGCCCGGCCCGGTGGTAGCCACGCTCGACCCATATCGACACAGGGCGGACCCCACCGGTGAAGTACGCCCCGACGGGCGAGGCGATGACGAGGTAGTCGACCTGCTGCGCGGGCCGTACACCCAAGAACGCCTCAGAGGCGAACATGAACGGGCGCAGGTACAAGCTCATCTCCTCGCCGGTGGGCACCCACGCCTTGTCGACGGCGACCAGCGCCCGCAACGACTCGACGAAGTCCGCCTCGGCGAGCTCAGGCAGCGCCAGGCGTGTGGCCGACCGCGCGAACCGGGCCGCGTTGGCACCGGGGCGGAACGTCCACACCGACCCGTCGGCGTGGGCGTAGGCCTTGAGACCTTCGAACACCTCTTGGGCGTAGTGGAGCACCGCGCACGCCGGGTCCAGGCTCAACGGCCCATAGGGCTCGACGCGGCGGTCGTGCCACCCGTCGGCGGCGGTCCAGGTGATCCGCGCCATGTGGTCGGTCGAGACGGTCCCGAACCGCGGGGCGGCCAGCAGGGCAGCCCGTTCGTCGTCGGGGACACAGTGGTCGCTGGGGTGCACCGCGAAGCTCTGGTGCGAGGTGGTCGTGCTCATCGCTGGCCTTTCGCGAGTCTCACCCGGTGACGCGTGCCACCAGGTCCTGGCCGACCTGTGCGGTCGACCGCACTGCGGCGCCCCGTTCGGCGAGGTCCGCGGCAACAGCAGCCTCGACCCTCGCCGCGGCGTCACCCAGCCCGACGTGGTCGAGCAGCATCGCCACGGACAACACCGTCGCGGTCGGGTCGGCTTTGCCCTGCCCGGCGATATCCGGCGCCGAGCCGTGCACCGGTTCGAACATCGACGGCGCCGTGCGGTCGGGGTTGACGTTGCCCGACGCGGCCAGGCCGATACCGCCGGTGACCGCCCCGGCCAGGTCGGTGAGGATGTCACCGAACAGGTTGTCTGTGACGATGACGTCGAACCGCGAGGGGTTGGTGACCATGAAGATCGTCGCGGCGTCCACGTGCAGGTAGTCCACGGTCACATCGGCGAACTCGGCGTTGACCGCCTCGACGGTGCGCCGCCACAGGTGCCCGGCGTGGACCAGGACGTTGTGCTTGTGCACCAAGGTCAGCTGTTTGCGTGGGCGTGCGGCGGCGCGGGCGAACGCGTCGCGCACGACCCGTTCGACGCCGAACGCGGTGTTGACCGAGACCTCGTTGGCGACCTCGTGGGGTGTGCCGGTGCGGATCGACCCGCCGTTGCCGACGTACGGGCCTTCGGTGCCTTCGCGCACGACGACGAAGTCGACCTCGCCGGGGTTGGCCAGCGGTGAGGCGACACCAGGGAACAGCCGCGACGGACGCAGGTTGACGTAGTGGTCGAGCTCGAAGCGCAGCCGCAGCAACAACCCGCGCTCGAGGACCCCGGACGGCACCGACGGGTCACCGACGGCGCCGAGCAAGATCACGTCGTGGCCGCGCAGGGCGTCCAGCTCGTCGTCGGGCAGGGTCTGGCCTGTGGCGTGCCAGCGCCGGGCGCCCAGGTCGTACTCGGTCGTGCGCAAGGGCCGGTCCCCCAGCGCTGCGGCCAGGACGCCCAGCGCCTGCTCGACGACCTCGCCGCCGATCCCGTCACCGGCGATGACGGCGAGGTCCAGTGCAGTGCCCAACGGTTCAGTCATGACCAGGAGCCTATCTACGATCTCGGGTACCAGAACGGATGTCTTAGGGCACGGACAGCGTGTCGCGACGGCCCCGGCACCGCGAACCGGGGCCGTGGCGAAGACCAATCAGCTCAACGTGCGGCGCTGCCGTCGACGTAGTCGACGTCGTCGGGTTTGACCCACGCGAACAGCTTGCGCAGCTCACGGCCGACCGGTTCGATCGGGTGGGCCTGGCCTTTGGCACGCAGCGCGGCGAACTCGGGGGCACCAGCGTCCTGGTCGGCGATGAACCGTTGGGCGAACGCTCCGGACTGGATCTCGGCGAGCACGGCACGCATGTTGTCCTTCACGTGCGGGTCGATGACGCGCGGACCGCTGACGTAGTCGCCGTACTCGGCGGTGTCCGACACCGACCAGCGCTG
>WRCL01000253.1 GCA_009783975.1 Micrococcales bacterium | reverse complement strand
GAGCGCGCACAGTGGTGGCTAGCTTGGATCCAGCGGTGATCGCCGTAGCGAGCGTCACCTGGTGGGTACGGTGGCAAGGCGGAGCGGCGAAGGCGGGCTGGAGGCCCGTCGAGCAGCGACAACGCGGCCAACGTGCCCACTAGGTGACGCGCAGTAGGCGCAGCACCGCTGGATCCGGGCTTAGACTCACGTGCAGATCCCCAGGACGGAGCTCATCTCGTGGCCCTGATCGTGCAGAAATACGGCGGTTCGTCGGTGGCCGACGCGGCGTCGGTCCAGCGTGTGGCAGCGCGGGTCGTGGCGACCAAACAGGCTGGTAACGACGTGTGCGTCGTGGTCTCGGCGATGGGTGACACCACTGACGAGCTCATCGACCTGGCCACGCAGATCACGGCCGACCCGCCGCGGCGCGAGATGGACATCTTGCTCACCGCTGGTGAGCGGATCTCGATGTCGCTGCTGGCCATGGCGATCGACGCGCTCGGTGTCGAGGCGCGGTCGTTCACCGGCCAGCAGGCTGGGGTCATCACCGACGCCGCGTACGGGCGGGCCCGGATCATCGACGTCACACCCTCGCGGATCTCCGAGACCCTCGCCGAGGGGCACGTGGCGATCGTCGCCGGGTTCCAGGGGGTGAACACCGAGGCCAACGATGTGACGACGCTGGGGCGCGGGGGTTCGGACACGACCGCGGTCGCGCTGGCAGCAGCGCTGGGCGCTGACGTGTGCGAGATCTTCTCTGACGTCGACGGTGTGTTCACCGCCGACCCGCGGATCGTCCCGGCGGCCCGCAAGCTGGCCAAGATCAGCTACGACGCGGTGCTGGAGATCGCAGCGAGCGGGGCGAAAGTACTCATCCCCCGTTGTGTGGAATACGCGCGCCGGTTCGACGTCCCGGTGCACGTGCGGTCGTCGTTCTCACAGATGGACGGCACCATGGTGACCAAGGAGGACCCGATGGAAGAGCCAATCATCGCAGGAGTCGCGCACGACTCCTCCCAGGCGAAAGTCACCCTGCTCGACGTCCCGGACGTCCCAGGAAAGGCCGCCCGGATCTTCGAGGTTGTCGCTGAGGCGGGGGTGAACATCGACATGATCGTGCAGAACGTGTCTGCGACGGGCACCGGGAAGACCGATGTGTCGTTCACCTTGCCTGCGGTCAACGGCACCGAGGCGACCTCGGCGCTGGAGCAGGTGCACGCCGAGATCGGCTACTCGCGCATCCAGTACGACGACTCGATCGGCAAGCTGTCGCTCGTCGGCGCGGGGATGAAGTCGCACCCTGGTGTTTCGGCGCGGCTGTTCGGCGCTTTGTCGGACGCGGGGATCAACATCGAGATGATCTCCACCTCTGAGATCCGCCTGTCGGTCGTCACCCGCGCGCAAGACCTCGCCGCGGCGGTCCGTGCTGTGCACACCGCGTTCGACCTGGACTCTGACCAGGACGAAGCTGTTGTCTACGGGGGGACAGGCCGGTGACCGGGATGGACGTCGCAGTCGTCGGGGCGACTGGGCAGGTCGGTGCGGTCATGCGCCGGCTGCTGGCAGAACGGGCGTTCCCCGTGCGCCAGATGCGGTATTTCGCCTCGGCACGTTCGGCGGGGCGCACCCTACCGTGGGGCGAGGACGACATCGTCGTCGAAGACGTCGCCACCGCGGACCTGTCAGGGATCGACGTGGCGTTGTTCTCCGCTGGTGGGGCGACCTCACGTGAGCAGGCCCCCCGGTTCGCCGCCGCCGGGGCCATCGTCGTCGACAACTCTTCGGCGTGGCGCAAGCACCCGCAGGTGCCGCTGGTCGTCGCCGAGGTCAACCCGGACGCTTTGGACACGATGGCGCTGGGGATCGTGGCGAACCCGAACTGCACGACCATGGCCGCGATGCCCGTGCTCAAACCCCTGCACGACGAGGCGGGGTTGCGCCGGATCGTCGTGTCCACCTACCAGGCGGTCTCCGGTGCGGGCCTGGCCGGGGTGCGCGAGCTGGACGACCAGGTGCGCGCCGCCTACGACCAGGACACCACCGCGCTGGTCCACGACGGGCGCGCCGTGGACTTCGGCGACCCGGTGAAGTTCGCACGGACCATCGCGTTCAACGTCGTGCCCCTGGCCGGCAGCATCGTCGACGACGGCAGCGCCGAGACCGACGAGGAGCAAAAGCTGCGCACCGAGTCGCGCAAGATCTTGTCGATCCCCGACCTGGCCGTCTGCGGCACATGCGTGCGCGTCCCGGTGTTCACCGGTCACTCGCTGTCCATCAACGCCGAGTTCGACCGCCCGATCACCCCCGCCCGCGCCTACGAGCTGCTCGCCGCGGCCCCCGGCGTCGCCGTCGCCGACGGTGACATCCCCACCCCCCTCGACGCCGCCGGTATCGACCCGTCCCTCGTCGGCCGTGTCCGTGCCGACGACGGTGTGCCCGACGGCCGCGGCCTGGCCCTGTTCGTCTCCAACGACAACCTGCGCAAAGGCGCCGCCCTCAACGCCATCCAGATCGCCGAGCTCCTCGTCACCCGCCGCCACACCTGACCAGCGCCCGTCCCCCACCCGCCAATCTGCGCGAGATGCGACGTGGCACACCAGATGCGACGTTTTGACGTCGCATCTGGTGTTCCAGGTCGCATCTCGCAGGTCTGGGGCACCCGGAACTACCCGAGCCCGGCTCACCTCCTCGCGTGGACGTCGGCGAGCAGTTAGTTAGTGGTTGAGCTCGGGGCGGGGGGTGGGACGCCAGCCGGGTGGGGCGTGGGTAAGGACGTCGGCGACGAACGTTTTGGGGTGGGTGTTGCCGATGACGCGGAGCATGTGGGAGCCGGTGGCTGTGATGGCGTCCTGGCGGAGCTTCTCGTCCCACACCACGGCAAGGTCGGTGTACTTGTCGCGGCCGTCGTACTCGATGAGCAGGTGCCACTCGGCGATGCCCATATCGGCCCAGTAGGTTCCGCGGCGGGTGGGGACCGGGACCTGGGTGACGGGCGTCGGCATCCCGGCCTGCAGCAGGTGGAACCGGGTCCAGGTCTCGCGGGGCGACTCGGCGCCGCCGTCGGCGTGGCGTGCGAGCAACCGGGCACGGCGGGTGCCGCGTCTGCCGGGCATGGTGTCGAGCACGGCGGTGACATCCTCGTGACACAGACCGGCACGTAGCGCAGCGTCGAGGACGACCAGAGCGTCCAGGGCGGGCATCGTCCGTGCGCAGTCCACGGCCGTCAGCGCCAGAGACGTCACGGGCAGTCCGTTGACCTGCGTCATCAGCTCGGCCGGGGTGGTCTCGTCGTGGCGCCGGACCGACCGGGGCCGGGCGCTGCCGGCGTGGGTCGAGGTCCGCACGTGCACCAACCCCGGGGCCTGCCACAACGGCAACCCCCACACCAGCGCCGCCGACTCGTGGCTGATGCAGTGCGGTGCGGTGAGCTGCTCGTGCGCCGCGACGATCTGGGCGAGCGCGACGTCGAGCGGCCGGTGGGGCATGTCAGCAGGCAGAAACACTCCCTTGCCGACACGTCGGACCTGCTTGGTCTTCAGCTGCTGCGCGACATCCCCACCAAGGTGGTCGCGAGCCAGCAGCACTGGCGGTAGCTGAGCGGGGACCGGCACAGGCCCCCCAGGACGGATTCCCATACCCCTACCCTGCCCTCTCCCAGCATCTCTCCCACGAAGTTATCCACAGCCCCCCACCCACCCGCGCACCATTGCCGCCCGCGAGATGCGACCTGAGACACCAGATGCGACGTCAGAACGTCGCATCTGGTGTCTCAGGTCGCATCTCGCGCAGACCGGCACGCTGGGGCGGTGGGGCTGGGGAGGGTGAAAACTGCGGTGATGCCGCACCGTCTTGCGACGGTCTGACGTCGCATCTGGTGTACCACGTCGCATCTCGCGGGACGGCCAGGTCTTGAATCAAGGCTAGAGGGCTATCCTTGTCTCTAGAGTGCTGGCGGGAAAGGCTTGCGATGCGACCAGACGACACCTCCGCCCCTGGGGTCGGTGCGCTCTGGGTCCAGCAGGTGCAGGAACCTGATCTGGCAGCCTTGCGGTC
>WRCL01000252.1 GCA_009783975.1 Micrococcales bacterium | reverse complement strand
CTGGGCGCGGATGGTGTCCCACAGCCGGGTGCGGGCCAGGGGGTCGACGCCGGAGGTCGGTTCGTCGAGGACGAGCAGGTCGGGGGAGTGGGCCAACGCGGCGGTGAACGCCAGACGTCGTCCCCGCCCCAGCCCGATCGACTTGGCGGGCTGGCCGGCAAGCTCGGTGAGGCCCTCAGGCAGCTGAGGGACAGGTGAGCCGTAGCAGCGTGCGACGAACTCGACGTTCTGGGCGACAGTGAGGTCGGCGTACAGGCCCAGGCTCTGCGGGACGTACCCGACACGTCGGCGCACGTCGCGCGAAGGCCGTGCACCCAGGACGGTGATCTCGCCACTGTCAGCAGGGAGCAGGCCCAGCAGCAGGCGCAGCAGCGTCGTCTTGCCGGCACCGTTGGGGCCGACGAGCCCGACGATCTGGCCGGCGCCGACGTCGAGGTCCACCTCGTCGACGGCGAGCACGTCGCCGAACCGGCGGGTCACCGCACGCACGCGCACCAACGTCTGGTCGCGCGGGCTGGCGGCAACCGGGTCTGGGGGTCGGACGCCAGGTGCTCGCGTGCCATCCAAGCCGGCTCGTGCCAACGACGCGGCGATGACGGCGTCCTCCATGTCGAGCGTCACTGGTTCGCCCGTCGTCGAGGCGGACGTGGCGGCGGCGCTGGCCGGCGTGGGGGCGAGCCAGGCATGACGTTCGCGGCCACGGCGCCACACGGGCACGTCACACGGGACGTCGGCGTCGTCAGGCAGGCGGACCACCTGGCCTGGAGCGCCGGCCCGCACCTGCTCGGGTGTGCCGACGAGCAGGGGACGACCATCGGCGAGCACGAGCACCTGCCCGGCCCGCTCGGCCTCGTCGAGGTACGTCGTGGCGAGCACGACGGCAGCACCGTCGGCCGCGGTCTGCGAGACCATCGCCCACAGGTCGGCCCGGCTGGCGGGGTCCACCCCGGTCGTCGGTTCGTCAAGGACGAGCAGGTCAGGGTGGTGGACGCTCGCCAAGCCGAACGCGAGCTTTTGGCGCATCCCACCGGACAGCTGGCTGCCCAGGCGTGTGCGGGCAGGGCCGAGCCCGGTCACCTCCAACAGCTCGGCGCGACGCTGGTCGAGCAGGGCCCCGCGCAACCCGTGCGCCGCAGCGACGAAGTCGACGTTCTCGTCCACGGTCAGCTCGCGCCACACCCCACCGGCGGTGGGCATGAACCCGGTGCGTCGCCGGCCCGGGGCGTCGACCTGCCCAGCGGCCGGCCGCACACCGCCGACCAGGGCACGCAGCAACGTCGTCTTGCCGGCGCCGTCGCCGCCGACGACGGCGACCACCTGCCCCGGTGCCACAGTGAGGTCCACCCCGTCCAGCGCGAGGGTCGCCCCGTAGCGCACGACCAGGCCCTGCACCCCCCACGTCGCGGTCACGACCCGCCCCCGGCCAGGGTCCGGCGGAACCGCAGCACAGAGATGGTGACGATGAGCACCGCCATGACGGTGAGGATCGTGAACGGCTGCCACAACGACGTGATCGGTGCCCCGCGCAGCATCACCCCCTGGCTGATCTGGACGAAGTACGTCAGCGGCAGGCAGTACCCGATCCAACGGATGACCAGGGCCATCGACGCCAGGGGGAAGATGAACCCCGACAGCAGCACCTGGGGCAGCATGACCATGATCGACCCCTGGATCGCCTGGGCCTGGGTCTGCGACACCGTGGAGATGAGTATCCCCAGCCCGAGCACGACGAACAAGAACAGCAGCGCGCCCAGGGCGAACACCGCGACGTTGCCGTTGAACGGGACCTTGAAGATCACGACCGCGAGCCCGGTGATGATCGCCATGTCCACCGCCCCGAGGAGGAAGTATGGTGCGATCTTGCCGATGATGACGTCGATGGGGCGCAGCGGCATGACGGCGAGCTGTTCCATCGTCCCGGCGGCACGTTCACGCACCAGCCCGATGCTCGTGACGATCGTCCCGACGAAAGCCATGACCAGCCCGACCAGCGCTGGGACCATGACCCACGACGTCTTCAGGTCAGGGTTGTACAGCACCTCGACGCGTACCTGGTTACCCATCCGGCCGAGCTCACCAGAAGCGGCCATCGCGACGAACAGCGCCGACCCGTCGAGGTAGACCGTCGGCGGGCTCGTCGAGGTGTCAAGGACGACGTCAGCGACGTTGTCACGCACAAACCTCTTCGCGTCGCCGTCAGGGTCGGTGCGCACGACGTCGAACAGGTCGTCGTCGACCCCCGCCACCCCGAGCAGCGTCGGCAGGGCAGCTGCGGCCTCCTGCGCGTGCGGCCCGACGATGGCGGTGCTCACCTTGTCGACCTTGAAGTTCGCCGCGAACCCGAAGATCACGAGCATGAGCACAGGCATGACCACGAGCATCGCGACAGTACGGCGGTCACGCCGCAGCTCGTGGAACTCCTTGAGGATCATCGCGCGCACAGCAGCTCCTTTCCGCACGCCAATCTACTGCCCGGCTGGCTCGACGTGAGGCCAAAACGCAACGTGCGCCCAGGCAGTCGACGACTCTCAAGGTGAGACCGGTTTCGCAAGGCGCCCCCGGCGACACCGCCCCGAGCCAGTCAGTGGTGGGTGGCGAGGCGGCGTTCGTCGTCGTCGTCCCACACTGGTGGGATGTCGGTGACCAGGTGGGCGGTGGCGATCATGAGCTTGATGCGGTTGAGCTGGTTGACCTGGGAGGCTCCGGGGTCGTAGTCGATCGCGACGAGGTTGGCCTGGGGGTGCTGGCGGCGGATCTCGGCGAAGGTGCCTTTGCCGATGATGTGGTTGGGCAGGCACGCGAAAGGCTGGACGCACGCGACGTTGGGGACCTGCTCGTCGATGAGCTCGAGGATCTCAGCGGCGAGGAGCCAGCCTTCACCGGCCTGGTTGCCCAGGGACGTCACCGACTGGGCACGTTCGGCCAGGTGCGCGGGGTGGGCGGGGACGGCGAACTTCGGTTCGCTGTGGCGGGAGTTGACATGCCGCAGCTCGCGGCGCACGGGCGCGCGCAGGTGCTCCAGGTATCGCGCGAGGACCTTCTTGGTCCGCAACCAGCTGCCGGTGCCGAGGTTGTCCTGGTTCCACTGGGCCTGGTAGAGGCTGACGACCATGAAGTCGAACAACCCTGGGAGCACCGCTTCGCAGCCTTCGGACTCGATGACGTCGACGATGTTGTTGTTCGCGTCGGGGTGGAACTTCACCAAGATCTCCCCGACGATCCCCACCCGTGGGCGGCGCGGCACGTCCGCCAGCGCCAGGGCGTCGAACTCGGTGACCATCGCCCGCACCAACGTCGCGTAGCGCAACCGTGACCCGTAGGTGGGTGTGCGGCCGGTGCCCACCCACTCGCGGCAGATGGTGTCCCACCGTTCGTACAGCGCCGTGGCGCTGCCAGCGACGGCCTCGTACGGGCGCACCCGCAGCAGCAGCGCTTGGAGCAGGTCGCCCAGGACGACGGCGCGCAACGCTTCGAGAAGGAGCTTGGGGGTGATGGTGAACCCTGGGTTGGACTCGATGTTCGAGGTGGAGACCGCGACGACCGGTACCTGGCCGAACCCCGCGTCGCGCAGGGCGCGGCGCAGCATCCCGGTGTAGTTCGTCGCGCGGCACATACCCCCGGTCTGGGAGATGAGCACGGCGGTGCGGTCGGGGTCTTCGGCGCCGGTGACAAATGCGTTGACGAGCTGGCCGACGACCATGACCGCCGGGTAGCACGCGTCGTTGTTCACTGTCGTCAGACCTGCTTCGACGTCTTCGTTGCTCGCGTGGCGCAAGATCTTCGCGCGGTACCCGTACTTGTGCAGGACCGGTTCGATGACCGAGAACTGCACCGGTGCCATCTGCGGGACGATGATCGTGTGGGTCTGCTTCATCTCCTGTGTGAACAACGTCCGCGCAAAACCGGTCTCTTCGGTCCGAGGTGGCATTGTTGGCATACCCAAGAACGTCGCCCGCTCGTCGGCTGCTGCGGCGAGGGAACGCAGGCGGATCCGGGCGGCGCCCAACGACGAGATCTCGTCGATCTTCAGCAGGGTGT
>WRCL01000251.1 GCA_009783975.1 Micrococcales bacterium | reverse complement strand
CTACCTCACCGTGCCTCCCGGCGTCCTGGTGGACGTCAAGGCTGTGGAGTCGTTGCCCGACGACGAGGTCGTCCTCATGTGCACCGGGTCGCAGGGTGAACCGATGGCCGCGTTGTCGCGTATCGCCAACCACGACCACCGGGTCCACGTCGGGCCTGGTGACACTGTCATCCTCGCCTCGTCGTTGATCCCCGGCAACGAGAACGCCGTGTTCCGCGTCATCAACGGCCTGACCCGCCGTGGGGCGCGCGTGGTCCACTGCGGCAGCGCCCAGGTCCACGTCTCAGGCCACGCCGCCGCCGGAGAGCTCGTCTACTGCTACAACATCGTCCGCCCGGCCAACGTCATGCCTGTGCACGGCGAGGTCCGGCACCTGGTCGCCTGCGGTGCCCTCGCGGTGCAGACCGGGGTGCCCCCCGAGCGGGTGCTCCTCGCCGAGGACGGTGTCGTGGTCGACCTGGTCGACCACACCGCCCGCATCGTTGGCGCAGTCGGGTGCGGCTACGTCTACGTCGACGGGTCGTCGGTCGGCACGATCACCGAAGCCGAGCTCAAAGACCGCCGCATCCTTGGTGACGAAGGTTTCGTCTCGGTCTTCGTCGTCGTCTGCGCCACTGACGGGTCGATCCTCGCCGGCCCCCAGATCCATGCCCGCGGCGTCGCCGAGACCGACGACGTCTTCGACGCCGTCATCCCCGAGATCACCGCCGCCCTCGCAGACGCCACCGACCAAGACACCGACCAGCTCGCCCAGGTCGTCCGCCGTGTCACCGGCCGCTGGGTCTCCAACCGCCTGCGCCGCCGCCCCATGATCATCCCCGTCGTCGTCAAGACCTGACCCCCCAAGACAGTGGAAGACAGTGGGGACGGTTCCTATGTCTTGCCTGGTCAGACGGCTGTGCGTCGCAAGGCGCTGGGTGCCACCTCTCACCTGCGTTCCGCTGACCCACCCTAAGCCTTCGGTCGCCAACCCAAGCCTTCGAACACTTAGGTTGCCGACCAAAGACTTAGGTTGGCGCGAAAATGTGAGACCTTCGGAGCCACCGAAGGTCTCAGCGCTCAGCGCAACTCAATCAGTGGCAGCTGAGCATCGACCAAGAAGCGCACTGGAACTACGAGGCGAGCAGGACGGCGTGATCGGCCTGGGCGGCTGCGTAGGCGAGGCAGGCTCTGATGTCGGCGGCGGTCAGGTAGGGGTAGTCCTCAAGGATTTCGGCTTCGCCGGCGCCCGCCGCCAGCAGGGACAGCACGTCTGCCACGCGCATTCGCGTCCCACGGATGGCAGGGCGCCCATGGACGACATCAGGATCGATCGAGATCCGGTCAAGTAGTGCCATGCGTCTAGGGTACGCGATGCCATGGGCGGCTTCGGCTCAGCACTCGATGGTGACGAAGACGGGGGTGCCGTCGGGCAGGAAGTGCACCGCGGGGCGGTAGCCGGGCAGGAAGGACTCGGCGAAGACGGTCTTGTCGTCGGACAGCTCGACGCAGAACGCGCCGGAGTGGTAGACCGACAAGGTGTGGACACCGAAGTTGCCGACGAAGTGCTCGTGGCTCTCGGAGGTGTCGCCGCCGGTGGCGCCCCACTTCCACAAGAACTCCACGGCGGCGTCGAGGACGGCGGGCAGCTGGTCGACCAGCTCATGGGTCAGGGGGAGCAAGGTGTGGACGCGGGCGTGACCAGCGGCCCAGAAGCGGATGCTGATGGTGCCCAGGGCCGTGGGCACGTCGTCGGCGACGACCCCGTCGACCGGGTCGAAGATGATCCGCCCGAGCACGTCGTCGTCCACCGGTGTGGTGAGCTTGGGGCTGTCGGCGTCCAACGCGGGGACCGTCGCGAGCCCGAACAGCTCGGCTTCGAGGTGGTCCTGGTGGTCGGGGTTGAGGTCGGCGGGGATGACGATCCCCGGCAGGGCCAGCTGGCCGGGGGTTGCGCACACCTGCGATCCGTCGTCGGCCCGCAGCGTCACCAGCCCCTTGGACTGCTCGAGCGTGACCACGTGGAACGTGTCAGGCAGCTCGCGCAGCGTGGAGGCGCCGAAGCCGACGATCTTGACGTACTGGTGCTCGTCGATCGTCTCGATCGTCACCTGCCCGTCCAGAACCTGCACCGTAGATCCCTTTCCCGTGGTCCAGGTGCAGGCTACCCCTTCCGGCGCCCATACGGGGCCAAACGTCGCACGACACCGCCTCGTATGTGCCCGACCAGGGCGTTCGCCGGTGCCGACCTGCTCGCGGGGGGTCTGCACAGGTGCCAGCCGAGGGTTGGGCGACCATGTGGTGACGGTCCGGCTTGTCCTGTCCGCGGCGCGGTTTGGCCATAGCGAGGCCAGCAGATCGCTACGGTTGGACAGTGGCTCGTACGTCTGCGGCACCCACCGCCGCTTCGGACTCCGATGACGCGCGCCCTGTCCGCAGCGCCGCAAAGGGCACCCGGACCGCGTCGTCGAAACCGTTGACCAAACCGGCTCCCAGCACCCCTCGGGCCAAGACCACCGGCTCGAAGACTGCCGCTGCCCGGCCCCGCGCTGCACAGACGGGCACCGCCAGGACCAGCGCCAAGACCGGTGTGACCAAGAGACCCCCCGCCACGGGCACGTCGTGGCCGGTGCGCCTGGTGCGCGGGATCTGGATGGGGGCGGCGCACCTGGTCGGCGGTGCCGCCCGCAAGGTTGGCGAAGGCGCCCGCGAGCTCGACCCAGCGCACCGTCGCGACGGTGTCGCGTTCTTCTTGCTCGGGCTCGCGGTCGTCATCGCTGCCCGGGAGTGGTTCGCCTTGTCTGGCACTGCCGGGCGGTGGATCCACTGGCTCGTCGCCGGAGGTTGTGGGATCGTCGGCAAAGGTGCCCCGGTGCTGCTGGCGTGGTTCGCGGTGCGTTTCATGCGCCACCCTGACAAGGTCGCCGACAACTCGCGGATCACCATCGGGGTCTCGGCTGTCGTCATCGCGACCACAGGGTTGGTCCACCTGGGCGCCAGCCAGCCAGCCATCGACGACTGGCCTGCGCTGCGTCGCGCCGGGGGGCTGCTTGGGTGGGTTGCGGCGAGCCTCGCCGGACCGCTGTCGACGGTGGTTGCCGCGATCTTGCTCGGGTTGCTCGCGCTGTTCGGCCTGCTCGTGGTGACCAAGACCCCGGTGCGCAAGATCGGGCCCCGCGTCCGCGCCTTGTTCGCCCCGACCCCCGACGAACCCGCCGACGACGCCGAGGCCCACGACGATGGGCTGCCGGCGCGCCGGGGACGCTTCGGGCGCCGCAAGAAGAGCGCCACACCAACCCTGGACCACTACGACGGTGACGAGGCGTTCAAGAGAGCAGTCGTCGACGACGCGGCATCAGGGGCGACACAGGTCATCGACGACCCCGACGAACCGGTCGACGTGCCGACGACAGCCCTGACGGCGCACCCGCTCACAGCACCGAAGAAAACCCGTGCCGTGCCGGTGGGCGAGCAGCCGACCCTCGACGGTGACGTGCTGTACGCGCTGCCACCAGACCACGCCCTGGCCAAAGGGGTGCCGCACAAGGTGCGCTCGGCCGCCAACGACCGTGTCGTGGAGTCTCTCACCTCGGTGCTCGAGCAGTTCGAGATCGACGCCCAGGTCACGGGGTTCACTCGCGGGCCGACGGTGACCCGGTACGAGGTCGAGCTCGGCCAGGCCGTCAAGGTCGAACGTGTCACGGCGTTGTCGCGCAATATCGCCTACGCCGTGGCCAGCGCTGATGTGCGGATCCTCTCGCCGATCCCCGGCAAGTCGGCGATCGGCATCGAGATCCCCAACACCGACCGCGAGACCGTGCCGCTGGGCGACGTGCTGCGCTCAACGGTCGCCCGGCGCTCAGAGCACCCCCTGGTCGTCGGGGTCGGCAAAGACGTCGAGGGCGGGTACGTCGTGGCGAACCTCGCCAAGATGCCGCACCTGCTCGTCGCCGGGGCGACCGGGTCCGGCAAGTCGAGCTTCGTCAACTCGATGATCGTCTCGGTCCTCATGCGCGCCACCCCCGACGAGGTGCGGATGATCCTCGTCGACCCCAAACGCGTCGAGCT
>WRCL01000250.1 GCA_009783975.1 Micrococcales bacterium | reverse complement strand
TGGTGCGACCGCGACGTCGAACTTGGCACCGTTGTGCCGTGCGTCGCACACGTTGAAGACCGACGGGCACCTATGCCTGACCATGACCGCACCAGGTGTGTACCAGTGGACCACCGCCCTGGGCCTGCGCTACCAGGTCGACACCACCAGCGGGCTGCCACGGCGCACACCAGTACCGACGCTCCGCGACATCCCACCACCCTTCTGAGCCACGCAGACAGTGGTGGCGACCCACGGACGCCATCCAGGCAGTCCTGCACGAGATCCGGCCCGAGCAGGTCGTCTCGGCGGCACGCATCATCGCCCATCGACCAAGCCGCGGCGCAGAGTGTGTCGCCTAGCATCCGCACCGCCTTGACCAGGCAAGACATGAGAACCGTCCCCGCTGTCTGTGCCCAGTTGGCGTCGAAGAGCTGGACCCAGGTCTGCTCCAGGTCCGTGCGCACGTCAGCAGGCAGGTCAGACAGGGAGAACGACGTGGGCAACCCAGCGTGGTCGATCCGTTCCCGCAAGGCTTCGCCCAGCGCGTCGGCCCGCGCATAGTACGCGGCGTCGTCTTCACCGGGACCTGGCACGACGAGCAGGGACCGGTTGAGCGGCTGGTGTTGCGCTGATGCCGACGCGACGGAGTCTAGGTGCCCAGCGCCGTACCGCTGCAAGGTGCATCTTGTTCTGGGAGTGCCATAGCACACGGGCTGGTCAGGATGAAGGTTGGTCGCTGAACGGGTTGACGATGCGGACCCCGCGCAGCTCGGACCCGGAGCTGAAGTCTTCGCTCCACAGCTCGGCACAGTCCGACTGTGCAGCGGCTTGCAGGATCAGCGCGTCGAAGATCGGCAGCTGGTGGGACGTTGCCGTGGCTGCTGCGTCGAGCACGAAGGTCCGGTCGGTCACGACGACAGGCAGGTCAAGCTCGCGCAAGACCCGGGTGGCGTCGGCCCGGGGCACAGCGAACTTGCCGGTGAGGACGGCAAAGAGCTCGATGAGCACCTGGGTGCTCACGACGAAGTCCACGTCCTCGCGGGCCAGCAGTGCTGCTGCGGTGCGTTGCCGGGCTGGATCGGTGCGGTCGAAGCGGTACACCAGCACGTTGGTGTCGAGGAAGACTCTCACCGGTCGAACCGTCCGAGCCGTTCGGTGTAAAGCTCTTCGCGGTTCCACTGCCAGCCGCCGGTCGACCCGGGCAAGGAGTCGGCCAGCTCGCCGACCCGTTCGAGCGAACGTCGTTGCCGGGCCCGTTGGTCGTCGGCGTCGGCGTACCGGCGCAGCTGTTCGGCGAGGAACTGGTTGACCGACTCGCCACGTTCGATCGCGCGGATCCGGGCCCGCTTCAAGGTCGTCTCATCGACCGTGATGGTCACATTCGTCATCTCGGCAGTGTAGCACGAGACCCGTGCAGCACGAGCGGGAATCACGGCCGGCTGCACCTGGTGTGTGACGCCTCAGACCCGGCCGCGACTGCTACGCACCTCACCACCTCCGCTGAGACCGTGCAAGAACTGCTCTCGCTCGCCGACGACGTGTCCTATGACGATGTCGACGACGCTGGCCTCCTTGACCGCCTCACCATCACAGACGGCCACTGCACGTGAACCAGAGAAGACCTCACCGAAGTCGCCGAGGCCGGTCGGCAGGACCCGACGTGGTTGCAGATGCAGGCCAACCTGAACATGTTGTTCAGGGCCGACGGGGGTGTGCCTCCCACTGGAAGCGCCGAAGGCACGTAGACGAGGTTCTGTGTACCGGGTAAGGCAGAGGCGTCTTCTGTCATCATGCGTGAGCTGAAACACAACGCGAAGGACACCTGTTAGCAAGCCAGACTGCGCCTGCCTGGGGAACGCCGCCCGCGAACGCACCCGACGCCCCGGTCGCTGGCGAGCCGACGGAGAAATCCTGGGAGCTGCGCGACGAGGGCCACGGCACACATCAGTACCTTGGCCAGCACCTCGGTTGTCACTGTCCCCGGCGGCGGCCTGCGCGGGCGGCGAAGGCGTCCATGGCGGTGAGCACCGCAGGGGCCTGCCAGACCTGGGGACGGCGGAGGGGGGACGACGGTCCGCGCAGCACTTCGGCCCGTTCCAGGACCTCGATGGCGTTGCGGGCTGCCCGGTCGGAGACGCCGAGCGTCGTGGCGACATGCTCAGCGGTGACGACGGGCTGGGCGAACAGGTGGTCGGCCAGCTGCCACGCGGTGGAGTCGGACCGGGCGGCGACCTGGTCTTTCCATGTCTCGCGCAGCGCGAGGACGTCGGTGGCCAGGGCGCGTCCGTTGACGGTTGCTGCGGTGGCTGCCGCTGCGACCTGCGCGACGACCGGGTCGACATCGCCGGTGCGGTAGGCCTCCAGAGCCCGCACGTACCCGTCGATGTCGCGCAGGAGCCCGGCGGAGACTGGCACGGTGGTGTGGGTGGCCAGTCCTCGGCGGCGCATCGCCAGGTGCACCAGGACCCGCCCGACGCGGCCGTTGCCGTCGGTGAACGGGTGGATGGTCTCGAACTGGGCGTGGAGCAGCGCAGCGTGCACCAGTGGTGGTAGGTCACGCCGCGCGGCGAACCGGGTCAGGTCGTCGATCGCCGCGCGGACGTGCTCGTGGTGGGGCGCGACATAGTCGGCCTGGTGGGGGCTCAGCGAAGACGTGCCGATCCAGACCTGTTCGGTGCGCCACTGCCCAGCAGCGTCTGGGTCGGACGCGCCGAGCAGCACACGGTGCACCGCGAGGATGGTCGTGCTGGTCACATCGTCGTCACCAGCCAGGGCAGCGGTCATCGCCTCGACGTTCGCCGCCACGAGAGTTGCGTTCTGCCGTGCTGGTTGGCCCAGGGCGGCCAAGGCGAGGTTGCGCGCCGAGGTTGTCAGGTGCTCGATCTGCGAGCTCGATGCTGTCTCGGTCCGTAGCAGCACCGTGGGCATCGGGACTGGCAACGCTGCCATCTCGGCGTCGAACCGCACCACGTCGACGGTCGCTTCTTCCACAGCCTGGGCGGTCAGGGACGACACCGCGGGCACTGCGTCGACGACCGGCGGCACCACAGCGGACCGGTACGGTCGTGAGACCCGGATCCGCTGCCATGGGTCCATATGTGGGTCGGTCGGCAGCCAAGACCGTTGCTCGAAGGTGACCGACGGCCACCGGGCTGATGTCTCCTGGTCCATCCTTCAACTCCGTCGCATGTGAGTTGAAGGCTACGGTACTAGCCTTCAACTCGGCAGTCATGAGTTGAAGGCTAGACAGCTACGATGTCAGGTTCAGACCAAGACCATCGCTGGAGGTCGATGTGGCACGGACGGGCACCCGACCACCAACACCTCGTGAGATGCCGCCCCGCCTTGCCGTCGTGCCCATGGTGACGGCGCGCACCGGTGGATCTGCGCTCAGGCTGCCTCCACAGAGCTCGCGTCCGCCTCTGTGTTGGGGTCGTGGTTCGCTGTGGTGATGGCATCGAGGACGACTTCGATACGTTGCCCGGCCACTGTTGCGGTCAGGGCGATGTCCTGCGCACCCGCTGCGTGCAGGTAAGCCAGGAGGGTGGAGTAGAGCATGTCCGGCCGGTTCTCCAACCGGCTGACGTTGCCCTGGCCGACGCCGAGACGACGGGCGAGCTCGACCTGGGTCAGGTGCCCTGCCTGCCGCACCGCTGCCAGGTGCATCTGGTAGACGCGCTCTGCCGCGTACGTCGCCTCGATGATCCGCTCAACTGCGGCTCTGCGCTCTGGAGTGGCGTTGATGCGCTCGGTGATCTCCGCGCTGCGGTCGACGAACCCTTTCATCGTTCCTCCTGAGTGCGACGTGCCTGGACGTACCGGTCGATGGCCTGGTCTGCTCTGGAGCCGACGGAGTCGTAGCACACGTCGGACATCGCTGCCTTGTCGTTGGCGAACAGCGCCAGCACGAGATGGTCCACGTCTGGGAACCACACGATCGTTCGCACCGCCAGCCCAGGGAACATAGATGTGCGAGACCCGCCACTTCGTGACGTCCCGACTGGCGCACCCGTTTGAGCAGCATCCCGTCGTCTGCTGGCTTGGCTGCCAACTCTTGCAGGATCTCCAGCTGGGTC